>NZIH01000068.1 GCA_002691565.1 Halieaceae bacterium | reverse complement strand
GGGAAAACGAAATAAAATACTTGCCTCAAATATTGCTAATGCCGCTACCCCGCATTTCAAAGCTAGAGATATTGATTTCAATATTGAAATGCGAAAAAAAGAGAAGATAGGTGATATATCTGTAAATCATGAAAGACACTTTGCCCTATTATCAAAAGTGCGTCCAAATGAAGTTATGTTTAGACAACCCTTGAATCCTTCATTAGATGGTAACACAGTTGAAATGGCAGTTGAACAGATGGAATTTTCTGAAAACGTTGTTAGATATCAAACTACACTCCAGTTTTTAACCAATAAGATAAGTGGACTTATGTCTGCAATTAAAGGTGAATGATGGGCAATATAAAGAATATATTTGATGTTTCTGGTCGAGCGATGGCAGCTCAAATGATAAGACTTAACACAGTAGCTAGTAATTTGGCCAACTCAAATAATATATCNNGTACAAGCGAAGGAGCNTACAGGCCTTTAAAGCCAATTTTTAAAACAATTTATTCTGATAANCTNCATGANAATGGCATTGCATCAGTTGATGCAATAAATGTTAAAGAGCTAAATAGAGAGCCTGANAGAGTTTANATGCCTGATCACCCNAAGGCAAACGAAGACGGTTATGTTTTTAACGCAGCCGTAAATATAGAGGAGGAGATGGTCGAAATGCTTGANGCNAGTCGNCAGTATCAAAACAACATNGAGGTTATATCNACGTTGAGAGCGTTAATGGTGAAAACCATTAATATCGGAAAGTAATTTGGAGTACGAATATGTCTAGTATAGAAAACAATCAATCACTTAATAACATTCTTGAAAAAATTGGGGTGAAAGCGCCTGATAACACACCGAACACACCCAAAAGTAGTCTTGGACAAGAAGATTTTCTTAAATTAATGACTACTCAACTTCAAAATCAAGATCCTTTTGCTCCGATGGAAAATGGTGAGTTTATTGCACAAATGGCNCAATTTTCTACTGTTACGGGTATAACTGAAATGGGCCAAACCCTAAAGGGCCTAGCAGATAAGTTAGATGAGTTTAGAATAGCCACTGCATCTGATCTTTTAGGAAATTCGGTTCTTGTACCAGGAAATATTGCTAGACCGAATAAAGATGGCGAAATCCATGGGATTATTGACCTACCTTCTGCATCGAGCGAAACTTCTGTCTCATTCTTCAATGAAGCTGGTGAAATAGTGCATTCTATAGACTTAGGAGCACAGGGCAGAGGTCTTGTTGGCTTTGAGTGGTTAAAAATGCCAAAAGAACTTATCGATAATGATACTCCCTTAAGGGTTGAAGCATATATGAATACNGGGGAGGGCTCTCAAGGCATTTCTCCCTCCGTCTTTTCAGAGGTTATTGCAGCTTCACTAGACACGAAAGGCCAAGGTGTGACTATTGATGTAAAGGATTTTGGTGANATGGCAGCAGCAGATGTTATCAAGTTCAGAAATTAATTAGTTTTTAAATAAAGAGTAAAAGTAAACGGAGTAAGAAAAAATGTCATTTTACACAGCATTAACAGGTTTGAACGGAGCGCAATCCGATATTTCTGCAACCTCAAATAATATTGCTAACGTTGGTACTACTGGTTTTAAAAGAAGTAGAGCAGAATTTGGTGACATATTTGCTACCTCTCCACTTCAAAACTCATCTTCATCGATTGGTTCAGGTACTATTTTGAAGGGTATTAAACAGCAGTTTACACAGGGTAATATCTCATCATCATTGAACGCTCTAGATTTAGCTATTTCTGGACAAGGTTTCTTTGCTTTGAAACCTTCGTTGACCTCAGCTCAAACAGTTTATACTAGAAATGGTTCTCTAAACGTAAACAACGACAGATATGTGGTAGACTCAGCCGGGCAATATTTATTAGTTTATCCTGTTAACGAGGATGGTTCGGTTACTGCAAAAGATCTAATATCCGCCCTCCCCTTACAGCTGCCAGTAACGTCTGGTGACCCAAAAGCGACATCTAACATTGATTTGGGTGTGAACGTACCGGCTGCAGCAGCAGTAGTTCCAGATCAACCTCAATTTGCTGATGGATACACTTTCGATCCAAATAATTCAGATACATTTACCAATTCAACATCAATTACGATCTTTGATGACTTGGGTAATCCGACAATTGCCACTATGTTTTTTATAAAAACACAAACGGCATCAGCAACGGATCCAACCAATAAGTTTGATACCCGGCTTGTGATTAACGATACGATCATTGAGCCAGATCTTGTTAGTGCTGTTGATGATGCAGGAAAGCAAATTTTTATTGACGAGTTTGGGGCACAGACTACTCAAGTTCCAGATGACAACTACTTTCTGGAAGGAAAAGGGTCTCCTCTTTACAAACTAGACGATCTTAAAACCCAAGTTCCCTCAACTGCTGCTAATATTCAAGGTGAGTTGACAGCTTTCGATTTTGGTGAGGAGGGTGACAAACTGGTCGAAATAGTTACTGACCCACTATTGTATAACGCGACAGTAGAAGCTGGCAAGCTTACCGATAGCGATATTTATTGGGGTAAAAACTTTCTAACACTTAACGTGGATAGCGCAGACCAGCCTGTCAATATTGATATAAGGCCTGGCAAGTATAATGCTACTCAATTAGCAAATGAAGTTGAACGGGCGATTAACGAAGCCTATGGTGACGATAAGAAAATACAGATAGTTCGAAATGTTGATGATGAGATTAACATAGATCTTTCCAAACTAAATGCCGACGGCTCAACATCGTCGTTAGATGCGGCGATTACCGTTGATTTATTAACCGATAGCTATGTCACTTCGCAACAAGTTAGTGGAGCCAATAGAATAAATCTCACAGGAGCGTCTCCAGATTTTACAAGAGACGAGTTCCTGGCGCATGTTCAGGCAAGAGTGAATGAAGCTCTTAATTCATATGCTGATGACGCCACTCAAAAAGCGGCCTTAGGTATAGAAAAACTTCAATTTACCAGAGCTAGCGGTGCAACAATTGATACCATTTATGAGACAAACGATATAATCGAATTTGTTCATACATCAAATGCTTATGACACTGTAAGCAGTCCTCTTCCGGCAACTCCACTTGCAACAAGCGTCGAGAATAAGTATCTGGTTTATTCATATTTTGACAACAAGCCTAATTTAAGCGTTTATGATGGTAAAAAGGCTGTCGCCAATGCTCCAGCCAATGTTACAGATAGTGCTGGTAACGCTACGAATGCAGCGGGTAATAAAATAATGTATTCGACTACAGAAAATACACTCCGAATTTATTTTGATAGCTTAGATGCTACGGCGGCTACACCAATATTTGCCCCTAACGGAAAGATTAGACTGAGTGGCAATTTTGATGCAACTGAAAATGCGCAGGAACAATATTTAAACGGTAGAGAATTTACTATTTCCAGTGTTCAGTACACTGATCCAACATCAGCTAATACTACTGGTTATGTACAGATAAATACCACTGGACTAGGTTTTCCTGACGCTGATTTTAACATAATTAATACGGCCGGAGATGATTTGCAAATAGCATACAGTCCCTCTACAACTGTAGAGGCCTTTTTTGAAGGAGCACAGAACGTTTATGAGGGCGCGCCTGTTAATTTTGCAAGTAAGAAGATCGTATTGAGAGAAACTGGGATAGCAAAACAGGAATATCCAGGTATATTGGCNGCTGCAGGATCTTTTTCTGCGTTTGATGCTGAGTTTGTTGATGGAGTTGATGGAACTTTGGATAAACTTGGCTTAGAAAATGCTGACAGAAGTGAAGACTCCCAATGGGTTGACGAGCTTGATCCACCTGTAAAGGTTACATACGATGAAATCAACCAACGTCTTCAATTTACTGTTGATAGAACTGTGTTGGGTACAGGAACTGATAGTAATTTTAATTCATTCACTATTTATGGAAAGGGTACTGCTACAGACACTAACAATCTCGGACTGGTATCAAAAGACGATGCCCCAGATACACTTATAAGAGGTGGAGAAATACTATCAGGTGAGAGTTTTGTAGCGGATGGTGAAGAAATTCAATTGAACGATAAACGTTATGGCATAGCGGTGGAATATAATAGTGACAAAAAGTCTTTTAAGCTTTCAAGTGGTACAACTGGGGAACAAATAGCTGCTCAGGGTGCTTTAGGAGTAACAAGCGCTCAAAAAGCGTCTAACATTCAAGTAGGAAGATATGCCCTGGATGCCACAGGATCCGTTGTTGATGCAGCAGATTATTTCTCAGGCGACAACAATCTTTTGGGAGTAGGTGCGACTAAAACTGAAGCTGAATTTACAGCTGGTAAAGGCTTGTCTGCGACCTCTGCCATTGCTTTGGGTGCAACAGCAACCGAGCCTCTGAATGAAGTATTTAGGCTATCAACAACGAACGGCGAAAATGTATTCAACGTTTCGGTTAATGGTATCAGCGGTATTATTACTATTCCACCTGGATTTTATGTAGGATCAACTCTTGCAGAAGCTCTTGAGTCAAAAATAAACCAGATAATGGACCCAGTTACAGGTGAAACCGTTGGTGGGGTTACAGCGAGATTCAACGCTTCTACCAATAATTTTGAATTTACTACTGGAACATCCGGTGACACCTCGACTATTAAGGTAAAAGGTTCTGCACGGCTAGGATTAGATGATGTTCCACTTGGTGTGGGAACGATTCCTAAAATATTTAACCTTGTACAAGCAACAAACGCAAATGGAGTTGCATTGTATGTTAACGCAGATGGAAAAGTCGTGGAAACGCCACCTGAAAATATGGTTGAAGGCTATTATCCACTTTACATTGATGAAGGGGAACTTACCTTCGATAAGACTGGTAAACTTATTAACCCCAAGCAAGATGTTCATTACGAAAAGCAAGAGGAAGGTTTCTCTATATCACTTGACATAGATTTTGGGTCCTCAACGCAGTTTGCGCAACCATTCTCAGTNTTAAGCGTAAACCAAGACGGTTTTACCTCTGGTAGACTAGACGGTTTAGAAATTGATGCATCAGGAACAATCAGGGCAAACTATACCAATGGACAAAATAATCCATTAGGAAAGATTGTTGTTGCGAACTTTAACAACCAAAACGGTCTTAAGCAAATTGGAAACGCTACGTATGTTGAAACAGCTGTATCAGGTACAGCGCAGGTTGGAGAAGCTGGCGCTGAAGGATTTGGGAATATTCTCTCTGGTTCACTGGAAAGATCAAATGTTGATATTACAGAGGAATTGGTAAANCTAATTACTGCCCAAAGAAACTTCCAGGCATCNGCAAAAGCTATTGAAACAACTACGACTTTGACTCAAACAATAATTAACATAAGAGGTTAAGACAGCTATCGACAGGGAGGCAAAATAAATGGATAAAATGATTCATACAGCGCTGAATACGCTNAAAAATTTANCAGCCAATAGATCCGTTAGAGCACAAAATATGTCCAATATAAATGTTCCTGGGCATAGAAAAGACTTAAATACTAACTTTACTTCAGGTTTCTTACATGAAGCAAAGCAGTATGACACAAGAGTGTTTGCAATTCATGACGGTGCAAACGGTTTTTCCAATAAACAAGGACAACTAAATCCAACAGGATTGGAAACAGATATTGCAATAAATGGACCTGGGTTTTTCATTGTTCAACCTAAAAGCGGAGACCCTGCTCTTTCAAGAAGAGGTGACTTTTCCGTTTCTAATACTGGTATTCTTGTTGATGGNGCNGGATCAAAANTNTTGGANACGGGNGGCTCTCCNCTNGAAATNCCTCCAAATAAAAAGCTTATAGTNGCNGAAAANGGNGACGTTTTTATNGAACCANTGAACGGAGCNCCTGGNGATCGTCAACAAATTGGTACGATTGGCACAAGTTTAGGNGGCTCAAAAGAAGACCCATTGGTGAAGAGCCTTGATGGACAACTACGATTGGCAAGCGGAGGAGTGCCAGGAGCAGATCAGGCTGCAGTATTGTCGCAAGGTTTCCTAGAATCGAGCAATATTGATGCCATAAGCGAGTTAGTAGGGTCCATGGAGGATCAGCGACAATTTGAGATAAATATAAAACTGATATCTTTATCTAAAGAAATNGATGAAGGTGGCACTAGCATTATGAGGTTACCTTCATAACCAACTTGGCATAGCTCTTGCTATGAATAGGTAGAGTATTCATCAAGGAGAGTAAAAATGTCAAGTAGTGCAATGCATGTGGCCAAAACAGGTCTTAATTCCCAACAAACAAAGATGCAGGTGATNGCAAACAATCTTGCGAATGTTAATACAACTGGGTTTAAGAAAGATAGAGTAAATTTCGAGTCATTACTTTATCAGATCCAGCGTAGCAGTGGAGAACAGACATCCGCTGATACTGATTTAGCCTCAGCATTTGCAGTAGGTACAGGAGTTAGAATTGTTAACACGCAAAAACTCTATACTCAAGGGAGCTTAGTCAATACGGATAACGCTCTCGATCTAGCAATCGATGGCAGTGGTTTTTTCCAGGTACTTATGCCCGATGGTAGAGTAGGTTTCACTAGAAACGGATCGTTCTCTAGAAACGCTGAGGGAACTTTGGTGACTCCTAGTGGATACACATTACAACCTGAAATTGCGATACCAGAGGGTGTCACTGAAATAAATGTGTCCTCAGATGGTTTGGTTAGTGTACAAGTTGCCGGAGAGGCCGAAGCTGCAGAAGTCGGACAGATTACTTTAGCAAGCTTTGCAAATCCAGCAGGGCTACAACCTATTGGAGAAAATTTTGCCGTTGAAACTCCTGCATCAGGAGCTCCTGCTATTGGGAACCCATTTGCTGATGGGTTTGGGAAATTAGTACAAGGCTCTCTNGAAGCTTCTAACATAAATGTGGTTCAAGAACTTGTTGATATGATTGAAACTCAACGCGCATATGAAGTTAGTTCAAAATCTATTTCCGCAGTCGATGAAATGATGCGCTTTGTTTCAAATAATCTTTAAAAGGAAACTAAATGTTGTTAACTAAGAAATTGAATATAACAAAACTTTGTTACCCTCTACTGGTTTTGCTCTTGGCTAATTGCTCCACACAACTTGAAGATCGAGCATCTGTAGATTTTGAACCAAATATTCCNGTAGCATCAAAAAAAGTGAATAAAGATAAATATGGCTCTATATACAGCAATAGTCAGAAGGGTCTTTTTGCAACGGATAGAAGAGCTTCTAAAGTGGGGGATATTTTAACAGTATCACTTTCTGAAAACTTCAGTGCATCCAAATCTCAATCCGCAAAGAGCGCAAAAAAAGGAGAATTAAAATTTGATTTTCCAAATGTTATGACTGCTGGAGCTGATGACGGACTATTTGACAGTAGCTCTGATCAATCTTTTGACGGCTCAGGATCTGCAGGTCAGAATAATTCTTTAAAAGGCCAATTATCGGTAACTGTTACGAAAGTATTTGATAATGGCAATATGGAGATATTAGGTCAAAAAAAGCTTACACTGAATAACGGCGATGAATATATAAGATTACTAGGAGTGATAAGACCTGAGGATATAGATAGTCAAAACACCGTTCTTTCGAGTAGAATTGCAAACGCTAAAATTTCGTACACTGGAGCNGGTGATATTGCGGATTCCTCAAAGAAAGGTTGGTTTGCTAAATTAATTGATGCGGTACAACCGTTATGATTTTTAATTTGTCATTTAAATTACTCCTCCTGTGTATATTAAAATTCACAATTTTTTCTGGTGAATTTGTTCACGCTGATCGGTTAAAGGACCTAACATCAATCGCAGGCGTCCGGTCTAACCAGCTAGTAGGATACGGAATAGTTGTTGGGCTGGCAGGAACAGGCGATGGAAACATTGGCCTCACTCTCCAATCTATGCAATCGATGGTCTCTAGATTTGGACTTGCAACAGATATCAAGGGTTTGGATGGCAAAAACACAGCTGCCGTAATGGTTACCGGTGAGCTTGGTGCCTTTGGCAAGCCTGGACAAAACATAAATGTCACAGTATCAACNCTTGGAAAAGCAAAGTCTCTAAGAGGCGGAACTTTATTAATGACACCTCTTTTAGGAGCTGATGGCGAGATATACGCGGTAGCTCAAGGCAATCTTGTAGTAGGCGGACTTGGTGTTGAAGGTGGTGATGGATCTTCTCTCACGGTAAATATACCAACTGTGGGAAGAATTCCAAGAGGTGCTACTATTGAGAAGATGGTAGAAACTCCATTTATTAACTCAGAAAATGTTATTCTTAATCTCCACCAGGGAGATTTCAGCACAGCATTATCAGTATCGGAAGCAATAAATGATATTTTTGGGGATAATGTTGCAGTTCCTCTGGACGCTTCATCAATAAAAGTCAGGTCACCTAAAGATCCAAGTCAGAAAGTAGCGTTTGTTAGCTTACTAGAAAATATTGAGGTTGAACCGTCTCGTCCGGCTGCAAAAGTTGTNGTTAATGCAAGAACGGGAACAATAGTTATAGGCGGAGATGTCAGGGTAACACCTGCCGCAGTAACTCATGGATCTTTAACAGTCAAAATCGACGAAAAAAAGAAAGTAACGGCAACCGGTGGAGCGATTGTAAATGAAAATCAAGTTGTCACCACTCCAGGCGATGCTGTCATTACTCCCGAAACCGATATTGAAGTAGAAGAGGAGCCAGCAAAAGCTTTTGTTTTTGACCCGGGTGTTTCACTGTCAACTATCGTTGATACAATTAATGCGGTGGGTGCAGGCGCATCAGATCTTGTGGCGATTTTAGAGGCATTAAGAGAGTCTGGTGCGCTGAGAGCAGAGCTGATAATTATTTAGGTCTTTACTATGGAAATTAAATCTCCCGATTATCAAACTGATACTGGCTTCACTTTATTCCAAAAGAATAAAAGCAAAGCAAATTTAGAAGCATTAGCTGAAGAATTTGAGTCGATGTTCGTTAACCAAATGCTGAAACAAGCAAGAGAGAGTAAGTTGGCTGATGGATTATTCTCGAGNAATGAAGAGGATAATTTTGGAACTATGTTAGACCAGGAACGTGCACGAAGNCTCGCACTGAACTTAGATTTAGGAATAGCTGATGCTCTTTTAAGGCAGTTCGGCAAAAATACTAATAGGTAATCATTGTGCCCAGCTTATTTGACATAGCAAAAAGTGGAGTCCAATCATACAGGCANGCCCTAGCTGTGACTGGTCAGAACATTGCTAATATAAATACCGATGGCTACAAGCGAAGGGAGGCTGGACTAACTGAGGTTAGCTCTGGTCAGGGAGGCATAACCCAAATACAAGATGGAACTGGTTTAGGTGTTAGGGTCGAAGATATAAAAAGATCATTTGATGCCTACTTGCTGGACCGAAAAAGAAACTCGTTTTCACGAGAAGAAACAGCGACCAACTTTCTNGAAAAAATAAGTGAATTAGAGGATCTGCTTTTACCAGGAGATGCAGATCTTGGGTCTTCAATGGGTTTATTTTTTTCTTCTCTGCAAGAGGTCGCGGCCTCTCCTGCTGACGTAGCAGCAAGGGTTGTAGCAGTTGAGGAAGGCAAAAATGTGGCTGCTACTTTCAGCCGTACTTCAGAAGTGCTCAGTCAATTAAAAACTGGTGCAAAATCTGCTGCTCAGCAGGAGATCGATACTGTTAATATCCTCACCAAGGAAATCTTAAATGTAAACTCAAAGCTATTATCTAGCTCAACGCAGGGTGGCGCCGCAAATGCGCTACTAGACAATAGAGACCGTTTAATCGATGAACTAAGTAAAACATTAGAAGTAACATGTACCTACAATGATAAGAACGCAGCAATTGTAAGGCTAGGAGGTTCAGGAAGCGGTCCTAAAATAGTAGAGGGATCAAAAAGACTAGCACTTGGTCTGGATGAAGAAAGCACAGACATCAAGGTGATATTAGGACCTGGAACACTAAATAGCCCAACCAACCAAATCACTAATGGAGCATTGAGAGGTCTTATAGATGCCTCTAAAACAATAGAGCAGACTATCAAAGACCTTGATAGTTTGGCGCAGAAATTTGCACAAGAGATTAATGATCAACACAAAAAAGGTCTCACTTTAGATGGTTTGAAGGGAAAGGATATGTTTACCTCAGTTGGTTTTACATCAACGCAAAATCCAACCAATATGGGCAATACGACTGCATCCGCAGAGTCCGCTGGGGGTGGCTTATTGAACCCCGACCCAATAAAACTAGTCTTTTCGGAAACTAAAAATGCGTGGACTGCATTCGACGTACAGAATAATGAACTTGGTAGCGACCTGACTTCCATTTCCACACAAGGTCTTACCATTACTCTTTTGGGAACAGCTAATGACGGGGATGAAATAACAATAAATCCATCCAATAATTTCTCAAGAGATATGGAATTTGCTTTGAGAAGAGCTGAGGACATAGCTGCATCCGCTAGTTTCCTGATATCTGCTGACACAAAAAATATGAGTGATGCTAGTATCTCTGCGGACTCTACTGGTACTATTCAAGACACGTCATTATCGAAGGTTAATGGCGTTTTTACAAATTCACTATCNCCAATTTCAGCAACAACATTTTTTAATGACGGTTTCGCCGCTACAATACCAAAAGCNATGGAAAGCATCCAGCTTGCNAGCTTTGCAAAACAATCGTCTTTGCAATTCACCTTGTCTTCGAGTGATATAGNACAGGTCAATCAACTTTCATTTTCANTCGGAGGTGTAACTTATGACTTCGATTTGGCTTTNGGCGACGTTTTNAAAGAACTGACAGGCACACCTTTATCTGAGTCGTCTGCTGACGGTGCTTGGGAAGATGCATCTCAAATTGCAAAATATCTTAATTTAGGTGAGCTAAATGCTTCTGGAACAACATTACAAAGCCTTGGAATATTTGCTTCTGGTAATGCAGGAAACCTTACTTTGTCTTTAGCGAGTGGTGATTTTGCGGATGGCGCGACGTTGACAGCGGGTGCAGATACAATAAANGCAGNAAAGCAAACATCTGAAGCCGCCTCTAACATACAAATATTTACCAGAGAAGGGAGGCATATAGCTGGGTCTCCCTTAACAAAGCTTGAAAAATCAACTTTTATGTCAACTGCTAATGGTTTTACAGATCAAGCAGTCTACAATGCAGAGTACTTAAATTTAAATGACCCTGTGGGATATCGAGGACTTTCTCTTGAACAAATAAACCCGACTGGAAATCATTCGATTAGTTTGGGTGGAGATGGTGTAGACAGGAAAGCACAACTTGGATTGGGCACACTACCAGCAAGTTCCAACACCTCAGCATATGAAATCAATTTATTCTTTCCTGATCTCGCCGGAGATNCATTGAGCACTACCATTGCCGCTGGTGCGTCTGCAAAATTTGCTGCTAATCAGATAAATGAAAATATGTCCGACTTAGGAATAAGGGCNTCTGCNAAAAACAGGATAGAATTNTATAATTTAAGTGGAAATGGAGAAATTTCTTTTGATATCGAGTCAAGAAATCAAAAGCCTATTACCATAACAACATCCACCACTGCTTCTGACTTAACCGCACTTTATGAATCACTTAACCAACAATCCGGACAAGTTGGGATTAATGTTTTTCTTTCACAAGATAAAACAAGAATAGTTATAGAGAGTGTAGATGGAGAAGATATTTCATTATCTTCTTATTCATCATCAAGCGGTCTTACAATGAAGACCCGTTTAATCACAAAAAANTCTAATCCAATTGGTGATAATAATGCTTTAATGCATGCTAGAACTGAAAGTGACCCCATAACCTTGGGCTCTTTTCTGCGGCAAAATAATGATGGTTTAGACGCTGCTATTACGGTAAACGCAGGTCAAATGGCCTTAGATGGGACGATAGCAGCTGGCTCAAACCATGGCCTAAAAGTAGGTGATACACTAATCTTGACCAGTATAGACGCCGCAGAGACGACTACTGGTTTGACCCAATCAGCTTTGTCGGATACAAATTCCGGTACCATCACTGGTACGATCTATTATGTTAAATCCATTGATGAGCAAACTGGTGCCTTCAAGCTAGCTACCGATAACGCTACTGGCGTAGATGTCACCCTAACAGCTGGAGGTTTAGAAACAGCAAATAGCCATGCTCTTAGTTTTCATCAAATAAAACTAATCGATGCAGGGCGATTTGGAGGAAGCCTCGAATTGGAGGCAGCTGCTGCATTTACCTCGGTAATAACGGGAGGTGCTACAAANACTGCATCNGCTGACCCTTTAAATGAAGGGTTGATAAATCAGATTGTAACCTCTACTGGTGAGAAACAAACTTTAAGCTTTAATATAAATGAACAAATTGATTTTAATGCNGGNGATANCCAGGGNCTTGCGGCATCAGCATCAGCGGCCACTTATGGTTTAGATGTAAATTTGATTGATCCCAGTCTTTCAAGTGCTGGAACTGCTTTCTCTGCATCTGTTTCAAGNTCATCTTTAAAAGAACAAACTAAATCAGCACTAACAAAGTCGATTGCTAATTCGCTGCGATCAGCTGCTCCAATTTCGTCCATCAAAGGGGTATCTGTAAGTTCAATACCTGAAGACGGCTCCGCCCTCACAATTTCATTTAATGGGCAGAACTATTTACTCACGATGGTGAACGAAGAAGTTGTCGTAACGGGTGGAGAAAAGGACCGCGTATCAGCTTTTTTTGAAGCTTCTGGTAACGATGTCGTATTAAAAGTAGCAGCCTCAGACGGTGTTTTGACCGGTGCTCAATTTTCTGTGCCGACAACAATTTCTGGAAATAGTGATGCAGCAACGCTTTTCGGGATGACACCAGCGACTGTTACGAAAACTATAATAGGCCGAAGCGTCAATTCTACAGGGGCCAATAGTACTTTTCCTATAGAGGTTAATGGAGTTGCACAAAACATTACAATAACAACTACTGCTGGTAGTACTAATAATACGGTTGCGAATACTGAAATGCTATGGGTCGATGATGGAGGCGGGCAAGGCCACTTACAAATTACNATAACGGGAGATAGCACCACTTTAACCTTCGAAAATAATAGTGATGCAGAAACAGTAGGTCTTAAAACCGCGAGTATTTTGGCTTATGTTGAAGACGAAAATCTATTACTTGAGAGTACNGGNGGNCAAGTNTTNGANGTNTCNGCATCNGGNATGTCTAGTTTAGCATCCGAAAANTTCACTTTGACAAACTTACCACCGGAAGAACTTATAGTAATTGTNAGTGGTGGTGGTGCNAGAAAAATTGCNGCTAACTTTGATAGCANNCCACCNTTNTTTGAAGAAATNACACCAGAACTTACNATAAACGTNACNAATGACGCNGGGAACGTNATCGATATNTTAGATAAAGCCACAGGACACTCCATTGCTACTCGCCAACTTGATGCGGCGGGTGCCGCTGAAGCCATGGGATTTCTATTTAAAATTGATGGAAGGGCCGTAAAAGGCGACATATTTAACTTTTCGGCTAACTCAGGCGGCGTAGGTGATAATCGAAATATTTCATCGGTCTTGGAACTTCAACGGGAAAAAAATGGAAAGGGTGGCTTCCAGCAAATATTTTCAAACCTCGTTTCCAAGGTCGGTTCCCAGGTGAAATCCGGCAAACTTAACGTAGAGGCTGCTGAAGCTATGCGTGAAGCAAGTGAGGAAGCGGAAGCTCAATTCTCTGGCGTAAATCTAGATAGTCAAGCTGCTGCTCTCATAGAATTTCAGCAGGCATACCAAGCGTCCTCAAGAATTCTACAGACGGCACGTGAACTTTTTCAAACTTTAATTGACTCAGTGTGAGGTAAAAAATGGAAGTAAGTACCAAATTATTCAATGCTCAAGCAACCAAAAATTTTAGCAAGATCAACGAACAAATTCAGGATACACAGGCAAAAATCGCTTCTGGAAAAAGTTTTCTAAAGGCTTCAGATGACCCCGTAACGGCATCAAATCTATCAGCGAAGCGTGAGCAAAAGATACTCTTAGAGAGATTTATGAAAAATGGCAACACAGCTAAAACAAGGCTTGACTTAGCTGATAGCGGCTTAAACCAAGTTATAAACGTTTTAACCCGTTTCAGTGAATTATCTATCCAAGCAGCTAATGATACTTATGGAGTCGATGACAGATTAGCGATGGTAAAGGAAATGGAAGAACTTTCAACGCTTGTTTTGGAAATAACAAACACCCAAGACGCCAATGGCAAAAGTATCTTTGCTGGATTTAAGGCTGCAACCAGTGCGTTTAATAAAAAGTTAGACGGAACCGTGGAGTACGTGGGAGATAGAGGAAAACATGCTTTACAAGTTTCAGAAAATATGAAGGTCGTCTCGGCTCTTGACGGAGGTACAGTTTTTGGATCAATAAAGACAGATTTCGGTCGTAAGAGCATTTTTGAGATACTCGAAAATTCAATAAATGCTGCTACGACAGCTAGCTCCGTAACAAGTCATGGAAGCGCTCCTGCTAAGGCTGAATTAGAATTAGCAGTGTCCAGAAATCCTCAAAATTGGTCGTTCGATATTGAAGGTAGTGAAGGGAAGGTTAATATCAACTTAAATCTCTCTCAGGCAAGCTTGTCTGATTTACGAGATGAGATAAATCTCTTTACAGATCAAACCGGTATAGAAGCCTCGTATGATGACACAACGAAAAAAATAACACTGACAGAAAAGTTTGCAGGGGAAATTTTATTATCAAATCTTGAAATTGAGGGCGTCGATAAGGCAACAACAGATCCGGAGTTTTACGTTAATATGGAAAGTATTGATGGAGAAGGAAATGTTATAGGTTATCGACGTCAAATTGTTGACAAAGATCAGATAATGTCCACTTCAGTTGGAGACATTAAAAAATCTATAAATCATATCAGTAATCAGCTTGCTTTTATTGGGGCTCAAACAAGGAAGACAGATCAACAATTAAATTTTTTAGGAGAACGACTTACAATAGTGACAGCTGAAGTATCAGAGCTTGGTGATGCAGACTTAACTAAGCTAGTAACAGACCTTCAAGCCACTATTGTTAATAGAGATGCAGCTCAAGCGGCATTTGTAAAAATTGGTCAACAAAGTCTCTTTGATTTTCTAAGGTAGTGAAAAGTTTGGCACAAGAAATGCATACTAAATCGGGAAAAGAAACAGGTAGAAAGATATGAGTACTATAGGATCTAACATTGCCGCTTTAAAATCTCTGCATAATTTGAGATTAAATGAAGACGGTTTCGCCAAAGCTACAGAAAGACTTTCTTCTGGCAAGCGTTTAAACGCTGCTGGTGATGACGCTGCTGGCGCTGCAATAGTAAATAGAATGACGTCTCAGATCGCAGGAATGAATGTTGCTATAAGAAATGCTGGTGATGCAATCTCAATGGCTCAGGTAGCGGAAGGCGCTCTCCATGAGGTCTCTGAGATACTTCAGAGAATGCGAGAATTAGCGGTACAGGCAGCAAATGGATCATATAGTGGTGCTGACAGAGTGTCACTAAATCAAGAGATCGTATCTTTAAAAAAGGAACTTATAAGAATAGGTGAGACTACTACCTTTAATACTACAAAGCTATTGAATGGAACATTTCAAGATACGGAGTTTGAAATAAGTTTTGATGAGTCTCCCCAACACACCCACTCATTAAGTATAGAAGACATCCGACCAAACAAAATTGGTGTATGGAATATGTCTTCACAGATGGAAAAGACGGTGGAAGTAGCCTCCGTAGCAGCTCATGGAGCAGCTGCGCATATAACAACAAGTCTAGATCATGGCTTAGAAACGGGGGACTTTGTTACTTACGAATATAGTGGTGTTGCGACTGAACAGATAGTTGGTTTAGAGTCTGGTCGAACTTACAGAGTCGTAAAGAATACTGATACTGAATTCGAACTTACCGATTTAGACGGTAACGCAATAGCTAACTATGGTGCGGTTGCCGCATTTGGTGACGGTACTGGTGCCAAATTTCATCTAAACAGTCTAGGGAATGCGCCTACAGTAGGAGTGTCTGGCGCTGCCTCACCTGTTGCATCTGAAGTTCTCGGTGCTGAAGAACTTGAAATTTACGGCTACGTAGGAAAAGAAACGGCTATTTTTAAAACCGGAGCCAATGCTCGCGATATTGCAAACTCTGTTAACGCTTTAGAAAGTAAAACAGGTGTATACGCTAACGCTTCAACGCATGCGCGGATATCATTACAACCTGATAATTCTACTGATGGCTTCACAGTAATATCTTTCGATATTTATGGAATGAATACTACGGCTGTTCCGATAACCGCTTCGGTAAAGTTTGGAACCGGTGACAATTCAAACTATCCTGACTTATCAGACTTGAGAGACAAGATAAATGGCTTCTCAGGGGACACAGGCATAAATGCAAGGCTTTCCTCAGATGGAAGCTATATCGATTTAACTAGTCCTGATGGCTACGATATAGTTATCGATGGATTTGATTTACCTAACCAAACAAGAACAACTTATAATACAACTTTAACAGTAGCAAATCCCGGGGTAGCTACTGGTGCAGACCCTTTTATATCTGGAGATCATAGCTTTCAAAATGGAGACATTGTTAGAGTGGGTCTTGCATCGAATGAAACTTCTACCGGCCTTATTCACGGACAGCACTACGTCGTAAAAGATGTTGCTGATAATGATGGTGATGGTGTAAATGATAGATTTAAGATTGCTACTTACGACTCAAATGGAACAGCCACAACAATCACTATGAGTGCCGCTGCTGCACAGAACGTAACTTTTACGAAAGTAGAGAAAGGGTTCAAACTTCAGGCAATGGACAGAGACTCTAACCTTAAAGGAACCACCGTAACCCTCGTCGATAAAGAGCTTCCAGACACACTGGACCCACAACCACTAAACTCAGTACGCCTTACGGGACAAGTTAATTTTGAGTCTTCTAACGTATTCACAATTACTCCCCAAGATGATGAAAGCTTGTTTAGAGATGATCCAGCCTCAGCTAGCTTGATGAAAATTTCCGATATGGATGTTCTAAGCGTTAGAAATGCACAAAGAATGATGTCTGCCGTAGATGGCGCTCTGCGAAAAGTCGATGCCGAGAGAGGTGATCTTGGCGCAACAATGAATAGAATGGAACATACCATTGATAACCTTTCAAATATCGTTGTAAACACTACTGTATCTCGCGGTAGAATAGAGGACGCTGATATGGCAGAGGAATCTGTTAATTTATCCAAAAGTCAGGTTCTCCAACAGGCTGCCACCGCGATGCTGGCTCAGGCAAACCAATCGATGCAATCAGTTTTAGATTTGCTTAGGTAATTGGAGAGCCTAAAGAGTAACAAGTACGAAAATCTGATTTGTCTAAGGTCAAGTCAATATATCAGGTTTTCAAGTAAATGGTAAATTAGGTTGTTGAAGCAACCCGGTTACAAGTGTAGGTCAAGACGACTTTGTTTCCAGGTTTTGCCAGAGCCAGCATCGCAGTGGTAGCCCTAAATTCTCAATAATGCCAAGTGCAATGAAATAGAAAATGGCGCTGCTTGAAAGTTTATGGAGAATAGCAGCGCCATGTTTTGTTACAGATCTACGAAAAATCGATCTGAATTCTATTGATCTCTCCATTGATCATTTTTCACACTCCCCGTCCCAACCTAGTGTATCTCTCTATTTAAAATTTTTCGTATTTTTTGTTGCTGCAACATTTTAAATGCTGCTTTTTCCATAATATTAAAATTATATTTTAAGTCTTTTTTAAGAAGTTCTTCCACTATCTTTTCAATGTTATTCTTACTTTTCATGTCTTCCTCTTATTTTAAAGAACTCAAAAACTCGTTAAAGAACACATTTTTTATAAACTTCGAATTTTAAATATTGGAGCTCGAAGTTTTGTTTACGTTTTTAATTTTAGCTCCATTTCAATAAATGTTTTATTTATTAACTATTAATCAATGCAAGCATCTGGCTTTTTGAGGCATTCGCTTGAGACAACATTGCTGTTGCCGCTTGCAGAAGTATTTGTGCTCTAGCTAATCGCGCTGTTTCCTCCGCAAAATCAGCATCGACTACTGCTCCTCTCGCAGCAACCAAATTAGCTCTCATATTTTCTAAATTTGCGAGTGTGCTATCTAGTCTGTTTGATACTGCCCCCAATGCTCCTCGTCTTGTAGAAATAATGGAGATTGCGGCATCAATTGTCGAAATGTAGTTTCCCGCGGCTGTCTGTGTTGTGACCGCTCCAGTTAGTCCTAAAGTTCCCTGTCCACTGGCTGCCACTGTAGCATGAACGTACCCAAGCGTTACCTCAATAAAATTACCATTGTTGGGACCAAGCTGAAATTTTATCTCACTAGCTTTTGAGAAAGATCCGTCCAATAGATTTATGCCGCCCCATGTAGTTGAACTACCTATTCGTGTTATCTCAGTTTCTAATGCTCCCACCTCAATTTGTAGTGAGTCTCTATCCGCATCTGTATTAGTATCGTTCGCTGCGGCAACAGCAATCTCTCGCATACGGAGCAATAAAGTATGTACCTCACCTAATGCTCCTTCGGCAGTATCTACAGCTGCCTGAGCGTCATTAGCGTTTCTTGTGGATGCCGCCAAACCGTTTATTTCTGCTTCCATCCTGATTGCGACCTGGATCCCTGCTGCATCATCTTTGGCACTATTAATTCTTTTACCAGACGACAACCTTATCATTGCCGTATCCATCATATCGGCAGCCCTCGCTGCCGCTAATGCAGAAAACTCTGCACCAGAATTGGTATTGATACTCATTGCCATTGTTAGCCTCCATATTCAACCTGGAGTATTTAACGGCCATTTTAAAAATTTGTTTAAAAAAAATTATCAACTGCCAGTATTGCTACTGGCAGTTGGTCATCGAAGCAACCAGGTCAAGTGTTCGATATCTCTATATTCTATTGAAAGAGTGACAGAATATTTTGTTT
>NZIH01000004.1 GCA_002691565.1 Halieaceae bacterium | reverse complement strand
CCAGTCGGTGACACTAGGGGAAACCTACCGCAATCAAGTTCTATCGCTTTACCGACCGGGCGTCTCGCAGATTTGCGAGGCTGTCGATCAGATTCACTCGCTGGCTGAGCACAAGGGTGGTGACCTTCCTGCCGGGTCCTACTACAGCTTCCCCACATCAGCTGATATTGATCGATTCTTAGAGAATGGCTGGCGTCTTTTTTAGGTCCTGCTTTAGTCGCTATGTTGCAACCATTTAGGGTAAGTGAACGCACTAGGCGGACACTGCAACGCGATCCGTTTCCGTCTAGACTCATTGACATGATGCTTCACACCCTCAGGAGATNAACCCATGGTCAGACAGGGCGTCCGTATTTTTTCCATCCTGTTAACAGCGCTTGTTACCCCTNCCAGCCTTGCTGCCAGTCTGCTGATTTCGGGCACCATTTACACGGCAGACGATGCNCATAATGTGGTCGAAGCGGTGGTCATCAAGGATGGGCGGTTCACCTATGTCGGTGATCTGGTAACCGCACAGAGCAAGGTCGAGGCAGGTCATCGACACATCGCGTTAGGTCAGGCCACCGCCTACCCCGGCTTCATCGAAAGCCACGGACATCTCAGCAGCCTGGGCGAAGCCATTACTAATCTGGACCTCAATGGTGTCGATAGNTATCAGACCATTGTCGGAATGGTGGCTGATGCCGCGGCCAAAGCCAGCCCGGGACANGTCATCAAAGGGCGNGGCTGGCATCAAAGCAAGTGGTCCAAGCAGCCCAGTGTGATCATTGATGGCTTCCCAACGCATCGGTCCCTGTCAGAGGTCAGCCCAAACAANCCCGTATTTTTGGGTCACGCGAATGGCCACACAGCACTGATTAATCAGGCAGCGATGGACGTCCTCAACCTCAACTACAACACACCCACGCCTGATGGTGGTGTCATTGTNAAAGATGGNAAAGGNGACCCCACNGGGATCTTGCATGAGAACGCAATCGACCTNGCCTACGCCCTCACTGCACTATCAAAAGAGTCTTCCATGGCGGCCATACTTGCCGCACAGGCACATGCCTTCCAATGGGGNATTACCAACTTTCATGACGCGGGTGCGAGCTCGACCGATATCGATGCACAAGTAACGCTCGACGAATCGAAGCAACTGAAATTGCNTGTCTACACCATGGTCAGTGCGCAAGATGAGGCTCTAACAGACTATTGGTTAGATCGACCTCCACTGATTGCGGACAATGAATCTCGGTTGACCATCCGTTCATTCAAAGCCGTCATGGACGGCGCGCTGGGATCACGGACTGCATGGTTACATCAACCCTACACGGACGATCCGGGCACCTCAGGCGTTCAGACCTTTGATGAAGACCGCCTGGTCGACATCATGAACCGGTCGAATACCCATGGCTGGCAAATTAATACCCACGCCATCGGTGANAAGGCCAATACAGTCGTACTCGACGCCATCGACAAGGCGTCGCTTACCGCCNGGGATCACCGCTCNCGAATCGAGCACTCGCAACATCTTNCGCCATCGGATGTNGNCCGATTTGCAAGCCTGGGGGTTATCGCCTCGATTCAAGCCATTCACATGAGCTCGGATCGCCCATGGGCTATTGATCGACTCGGCAAGCAGCGCATCGAGTCTGGTGCCTACATNTGGAGAGACCTTCTCAATGCAGGGGTTCATATTGCGAACGGGACCGACGTCCCCGTGGAGCCNATCAATCCGATTGCCAACTTCTACGCNTCCGTGGCACGGAAGACGCTGANGGGCTTGCCGGAGGGTGGTTTCGAGAGTGATCAGAAGCTCTCTCGCGAGGAGACGCTAAAATCCATGACGCTGTGGAATGCGTACGCCGCGTTTGANGAGGCCGAAGTTGGATCGATCAGTGTNGGTAAACGAGCCGATATGACGATTACGGATCAAAACCTCATGACCATTGACGAAGCCGGCATTCTGGCAACGAAACCCATCATGACTATTGTCGGGGGCGAGGTCGTGTTCTCCTCGATGTAACACACCTATCAATAGCAGGCATAAAAAAACCCGCCGGAGCGGGTTTTTGTTTTTCTATGCCAGATTGGCTTAGAACGTATAGCGTGCCTGTACGTACCAGCTACCACCATTGAACCCAAATGGGCTGTCTTCTGGGTAAAGCTGACCAACACCGCCTTGTCCTGGGTTTTCGGCTGGGTACTTGTCGAAGAGGTTCTCAACACCCAATACCAGCTGGAGTTCTTCTGAGTAATCGTAAGCAACCTGCGCGTCTACCAGTGTAGTAGCACCAAGGTTGTATCCATTACCAGTCGACTTCCACGAGCCGTAGTAGTTCGCACGGATCATAGTGCGGAAATTGCCCTGCATGTGACTCCAGGCAACATTACCTTTCCAGTTAGGAAGCAAATCTTCCAAGGCTTCAACACGACCACCGCTGATAGGGTTGATGTTTCCCCGATCGGTAACAGTTGTCTTGTTGTAGTTCAGTGCAACAGTGATCTTTGATTCGCCGTCGGCAAATGCGAAGTCAGTGCTTCCTACCAGGTCGATACCCTTTGTTTCAGTATCGAAGCTGTTGGTGAAGAAACGGAACTGCTTCAGATCTTCAAGACCTACAAACTCCTGACGGTTGATTGTGCCAGCATCGCTCAGCCCGGTTAGCGCATCGCTAACAGAACCATAGTTTGAGCCGCCTGCGAAGTTCAACGCGTCAAGGAAGTTAATGTTGGCACCCAGTGCAACACGATCGGCCACTTCAATGTTGTAGTAGTCGATTGTCCAAGAAGAGTTGTCGAAATCTACTGCAATACCGATCGAGTAGTTATCAGCTTCTTCTGGGCCCAATGTAGGTCGACCATTGCCTTGGCTCTCGATGAAGTCGGCAGCCAACTGACCGGGCGCTGAGAACAGTGGCAGTGTGCCCTGATCTGTCAACGCACCATTAACGATCTGAGTCGTTACGTTAGTAATGCTTGCCTGACCTGCCGTCGGAGCGTGGAAGCCCGTAGAGATGGCACCGCGAAGACGGAACTGGTCGGTAAGTCGAACAACACCCGCAATCTTGTAGTCAGTGGTGTCACCAAAAGTACTGAAGTCCTCATTACGAACCGCAGCCTGCATAGTGATCGCATCAGTGATGTCAGCTTCAAGGTCAACATAGAACGCTGTTGAATCCTGAGACGCCGATGTATTCGCAGGGAAACCACCAAAGCCGTTTGAGCTTGATGAAAAGCCCTGGCTAGCCAATGGTCCCAGCGCATATGACGCAGCATCGCCAGCGAAGAGATCGAACTCTTCTTCACGATATTCAGCACCAAAGGCGACGTTCAAATCGGAAGCAAAGCCGACGTCCATTGTGTAGACAAAGTTCGCGTTGTACAGCGTCTCTGTCTGCTCCTGACCACCAGGAACGAAATCACGTGGCGTATTTGGACCCAGTGACGCGTTGATGGTGTTGCGGATGAAGAAATCAGAACGGTTTGAACCGCGCTGAACACTCACGTCATAGGCCAGGCCTGTGCCGTAATCGAGCTCACCACGAACACCGACAGCAATCGCTGAATCTTCATTGTCGCCACCAAAACGTGGCACGAAGCCCGCAGGAATAGTTTCAATGAATGAGAAGCAGTTTGCGTCTGCAGTTACCTGCGCGAGGAAGGTAGGATCAGGAGTGATGCCCCCTTGACCGCCAAGCGGAATACCGTCGATACAGCTGCTACCACCGTCCATATCACCAACCAATACCGATGGCACGCCACCCGCATTTGCAGCAAGTGCCAAACCCGTCAACGGATCAACAGTTGGACCTCTGTACACGCCACCGCGCTGCCCTGTGGAAGCGCCAGGTGTCAGGTTGCTCGCGCGACCAACAACGTTTCGATAGAAGAAACCACCTTCAACCGTTCGCTCTGCGTGGTTACCAAACGCATACAGCTCGGTTGAGTCATTGAGCTCGATAGCTGAGTTGAAGAACAACTTGATGTCGTCATCAACGTCAGGCTGTCCCCAGTACTGAGGCACTTCGTTGGTGTAGGTGTTGATGTTCTGGAAGTTCGCAACGGGAGAGTAGCCATTTGCAACCGCGTAAGCGACGTCATCACGAACGACTGAACGGACCGTGCCCTCAACATCACGGATTTCACCGGTGACGTTCAAGAAGCCNTTGTCNCCCANNGGCATACCNAAGTTNGCNGCNACCATGTAATTGGTGCCGTCACCNTCNAAGGTTGANCCGTANTTNGTNANNATCTCNAAACCTTCNTCNTCNTCACGNAGCANGAAGTTCAAAACACCTGCAATGGCGTCAGAACCGTACTGTGAAGATGCACCATCACGNAGTACTTCAACCTGCTTNAGCGCAAGCGATGGNATAGCAGCGATATCAACACCCTGCGCACCATCAGAAATACCGCCGCCCAGGAANGAAATGATCGAACCNCGGTGACGACGCTTGCCGTTTACCAAAACAAGTACGTTATCAGGCGACANNCCACGAACGTTAGCAGGACGGGAAATGGTCGCTGCGTCACTAATAGGCTGTGTGTTTACGTCAAAAGAGGGTCCCGCTGTACGCAGCATGTCCTGTACATCGGTCGATGCGTTGTCACGGAACTCGCTGCCGCTAATTACGTCTACGGGTACGGGGGAATCGGCAGCTGAGCGATCGGCAACACGGGTGCCCGTGATGATGACCTCTTCAATCTCACCGTCCTGTGCGACTGCTTGGACGGGCAATCCCATTGCGAGGGGTACCGCCAAAGCCAATATCGCGCTTCGCTTCTTAGAAAGGATATTAATCAACTTCAATCTCCTGTGGATTTCTGTAAGGGTTGAGTGGACCCTGCTTTAAACAACTAAATACATGATGAGTGTCAAAAAAATGACATCGATCTCTAATCTACACCCCGTCGGGGAGAAAATTAAAGAGGGCGAGGATAATACACACAATCGTGTCAGATGCTAGTAATTTGGATCGTTGTACCGGCACACGCTTGAATTGGGCTGGACAATAGGCGCCCTGCCAATGCTAGNCAGCTCTGCTCTNAAACGCGTCTTANTAGAGGCTGGAGCNACGTTACATCGTCTCTTTTTCTCTCCAATACGCCTCAACGGTTTGTGCGCCAAACCCGGCGATTGCCTCAAAAAATGCATCGGGATCTGCATGGCGCATCTGGGCAAGACCCATCTCCAGTTCCTTAGCGTAAATATATTCGGGTTTGTCAGCTGCTACTGCTTCCCAAATACACTTAGCACAGTCCATAGGGTCGTCACCCGCATCAATCACAGCGTCCGAAATTCCTCTTTTTGACCCGTCACCTGCTAACGCATTGCGGGCAACATCCGTNGCCACTGAGCCCGGTAAGATATTGGTCACCTTGATGTTATGAATTTGATCGACCTCCGCGCGAAGCGCGTCCATGTACCCGATCAATCCGAACTTCGCTGCCGAGTAGGCTGTTCTTAACGGAGGACCNATGCGTCCAGCCACTGAACTGATTGCGATAATATGTGCACCACCCGCCTCCGCCATTCGCCTAAGTTGAAGCTGTGTAAGCCAAATAGGTGCAATCAGATCGATATTGATTAGCTCGGTGTAGACCTCAGGTTTTGCGTCGATTGCGAGACAGCGCTGGCTGATGCCCGCATTGTTCACNAGGATGTCGACTCTACCTTGCCACGCCCACGCCTCGTCGACCTTGCTCGCTAGCACTTCGTAATCAGTCACCTCAAACGGCAGTACTAGGCAGTCGACAGATAGNTCACTGGCNAGCGCCTCAAGCGCATCGANACGACGNCCCGACAAAATCANNTTCGTATTNTNTTNTGCNGCAGTTTGAGCCAGGGCCTTNCCNATGCCTGACGANGCACCGGTAATCCANATNACTTTNTCTGCTAAGGCTGTCATNTTTANTCCCTGNTGGTTNTNCGANTTATTGACTTAGGATGACATGNGANACNNNNGCAATCTATCCCTGACGGGAGATTTNNCGTCTNNTCNANCNNGCATAGTATGCTGNNGCNNTCGTNGATCNTTANCNCAGGAAANANNCNNTCATGTCTACCGCAAAGCCTCTCTCAGGCATCAGAGTTATCGAGCTCGGTCAGCTCCTTGCAGGTCCATTCACCGGCGCCATTCTTGGGTACTTCGGTGCCGAGGTCATTAAGATTGAGCCACCGGGCGGTGATCCCCTGCGTCAATGGCGAGAAGTTCAAAATGGCACGTCTTTCTGGTACCGGTCGCTGGGAAGAAACAAAAAGAGTGTCGTGCTCGACCTCAAGACAGAAAACGGTCGCGACGTTACACGACGGCTATTAAAAACCGCCGATGTGGTTATCGAGAACTTTCGGCCCGGGACTATGGAAAAGTGGGCATTAGGCCCGGAAGACATCAAGTCCGATAATCCGGGTCTCATTTATACTCGCATTTCCGGCTATGGACAGACGGGGCCATTCTCACAAAAACCGGGCTACGCTTCAGTGACTGAGGGATATGCGGGCTTTCGTTACATTAACGGCCACAAAGATGAACCACCGGTGCGGCCCAATATCTCACTTGGGGATACAGTTGCCGCGATTCATGCCGCCCTCGGTGTGACGCTTGCCATCATTCAGCGGTATCACTCGAATGAAGGACAGGTTGTAGATGTGGCGCTTTACGAATCTGTCTTCAATCTGCTGGAGGGCATCATTCCCGAGTACGACGGCGCTGGCGTTATTCGTGAACCCTCAGGATCAACGATCACAGGGATTGTGCCAACCAACACCTATCGTTGCGCAGACGGTAAGTTTGTCGTCATCGGTGGCAACGGCGACAGTATTTTTAAGCGACTCATGTTGGAAGCCGAGCGACCCGATATCGCCAACGACCCAGCACTCGCTCAAAACCCGGGACGCGTCATTCATCAGCAACGAATTGACGACGCGCTGTCCGGTTGGTGCGCCGCACACACGTCAACAGAAATCATCGATAGGCTCGAAACAGCTAAGGTGCCTGTGGGGCCGATCTACAATGTAGCCGACATGCTGGAGGACCCCCACTACAACGCTCGGGGATTATTCGAAACCGTCGAGATCGATGGTGAACCGCTCAAGATTCCAGCGATTATGCCAAGACTTAGCGACAGCCCCGGGGGCACCGAGTGGGCTGGTGGCGACGTAGGTGCTCATACCCATGAGGTACTGTCAGAACTACTGGGCATGTCAGACGACGAGATCGCCGACTTATAAGAAGAACGACTAGCCGACGGGTTAACCCAATTTCTGCCAACTGCGGGACACCCACGAGTAACTGCGTCCGTAATTATCTGCGCCCAAGAGTCGATTTGCGGTGGTAACGGCAGTAAGGAGATGCTCGAGGCTCACACCCGTATTAACGCCCATGCTTTCGAGCAAGGTGACGAGGTCTTCCGTCGCCAAGTTACCCTTCGCGCCTGGCGCAAAGGGACAGCCCCCCAAGCCTCCAATGGCACTATCAAACAGTCTGACATCGTGTTCCAACGCGGCAAATACATTAGTCATTGCCATCGCGCGGGTATCGTGAAAATGACATCCCAAAACCTCAGAACCATGCTGTGCAACCAACTCGGATACGAGTGAACTGACCGCCCTCGGATTAGCGGCTCCAATCGTATCGGCTACCATGAGCCGTGAGGGCCGCCAGCGCATCAACCGGTTCACCTGATCGATGACGGTGGCTGGGGCGACTAGCCCTTCATAGGGGCACTCGAAGGCGACCGCCAAATAGACATGTATGTCGACCCTATCCTCTAAAGCGCGTTCTAAAATAATCTCGGCGGAACTGAAGGTGTCTTCAAGACCTTTGCCAATATTATTTTGATTCATAAGTTCGGTCGCAGAGACCACCAAGCCCATCTCGGTGATGCCCGCGGAGAG
>NZIH01000067.1 GCA_002691565.1 Halieaceae bacterium | reverse complement strand
TCGATAGATTGCATTGGATGACATTTGGCACTCCAGAAATACTGCCCCTGCTCTACAGCGAACAGCCGCCACTCATGACAAAAGGAAGGCAGCAGTCTGTTGTCCGGGTGGGCGCGTTACGGGCAGATAGCGACACCGCCGAGGCCGCGACGCTGAACTGGTCGACGACTCCACGTGGGAAGGCACTGTCAGTGCGTATGAGTGGCTTGCTATGGCCGGAAGCTGCGGCACGCATCGCGAATTCAGCCTATGTAACGAGAGAGCGGGTGGGTAAGGGTCAGGTTATTCTGTTCTCTGGTCAGCCAAACTTTAGGGGTTCAACACGAGGCGTGGGTCGCATTTGGTTGAACACGCTCGTTTACGGTCCTGGTTTGGGTACATCGGCCCGGATTGAGCTTTAGGATCTGCGCGTTTCATAGACAGACAATTGCAATTCTGAGCGTCTTGCCGGAGGCTTAGCGCTGCTCATAGTTCATCTAACACAATAAGGAGAAGCGGTATGCCGCGAGTAAATTTGGAGGGTAGCTCCTCAATCGTCACCGGAGGTGCATCGGGGATTGGAGAGGCCTGTGCCCGACAACTGGCTGACCTAGGCTCTAAGGTCGTTATTGCCGACCTCAATGAGGAACGCGGTCAGCAGGTCGCCCAGGAAATTGGGGGAGCCTTCGTTAAGTGCGACGTGTCCAGCATCGAAGACGCGGATGCCGCAGTCGCAGCAGCCGCTGCACTGGGCCCCTTGCGTGCCTGTGTGAACTCGGCGGGCTTGGGTGCCGCAGGACGGACCGTCAGTCGAGACGGCGAGCCCTTCCCGCTCGATAAGTTCAGCTTTGTTATCAAGGTCAATCTGATTGGCACCTTCAACATGCTCAGTCGCGCAGCGGCGCAAATGGCGAAGCAGGAGCCCTTGGATGACGATGGTGGCAGAGGCGCGATCGTTAACCTCGCATCAGCTGCCGCCTTCGATGGACAAATTGGTCAATGTGCCTACTCGGCCTCTAAAGCCGGTGTCGTGGGTATGGCGCTACCCATCGCGCGGGATCTCGCCGCCGTGGGTGTTCGGGTCAACACGGTCGCCCCTGGCTTAATTGACACGCCCATTTATGGGGAAGGTCCGGAGTCAGACGCATTTAAAGCACACCTGGGTAAGTCAGTGCTGTTCCCCAAGCGTCTGGGTAGCGCAGAGGAACTCGCGTTCTCGGTCATTGACTGCATCACCAACCCGTACATGAATGCAGAAGTCATTCGATTGGACGGCGGCATCCGAATGCCACCAAAGTAAGCTATCAAACGCCGGCTCAGTGCCGACTGAAAGCCTCGCCTCATGGTGGGGCTTTTTTGTTTCTGGCTTCGCATGATTTGAGGCCAGCGCATCGTTCTGGGACGACTGGGTCAGAGACTAAGCGCGGGCAAGGGGCGCTCTAATGGAACCAAGGTCTCTCGATACTCGTACGAATAGGCGCAATTTGTCACAGAATGAACGGTGTGCGCCGTGAAGCCGCGCATTTCGTGTTTCACTTGGCATATTCACCTAGTGCTATTAATAAGTAGCCAACTGTTCCTCTTTGCAATCGCAACGAGCGAACTAACTCACTCACACATCGGAGTCTCTAATGGAGAAGCCCACGTTCAAAGAGGAATCCCTCAAATATCACATCGAGGGAAAGCCCGGAAAGCTTGAAGTCAGAGCAACGACGCCGCTTGAAACCCAGGCTGATTTGGCTATGGCCTACTCGCCCGGTGTTGCACATGCCTGCGAGTACATTGTCGAGGATCCGCTAAACGCATCAAAAGTTACGGCTCGAGGCAACCTCGTTGCGGTCATCAGCAATGGCACAGCCGTATTGGGCCTAGGACCCATCGGTGCACTGGCATCCAAGCCTGTCATGGAAGGCAAGGCGGTGCTCATGAAGAAGTTTTCAGATATTGACACCTTCGATCTTGAGATCGATGAACGTGATCCCGAAAAACTCGTCAATATCATTGCCGCTCTTGAGCCAACGTTTGGTGGCATCGTTCTGGAAGACATCAAAGCACCCGAATGTTTTTACGTC
Organism: Halieaceae bacterium; assembly: GCA_002691565.1. GTDB lineage: Bacteria > Pseudomonadota > Gammaproteobacteria > Pseudomonadales > Halieaceae > Luminiphilus. The sequence goes on along the minus strand of NZIH01000067.1, from coordinate 6,673 downwards.
GAGCGTCAGCTCCGCGCGCGTATGAAAATTCCCGTGTTTCATGACGATCAACACGGAACGGCGGTGGTCTCGACAGCGGCCGTCATCTCTTGGCTAAAGTTAACCGGCAAAAAAATGGAGGAGGTCAAACTCGTTATCTCCGGTGCAGGCTCTGCCAGCATGTCATGCGCAGACCTCATTGTGAGTTTGGGGCTCAAGCGTGAAAACGTGTTCATGTGCGACAGCAAGGGCCTCATCTACGAAGGCCGAACCGAGGGGATGAACGAATTCAAAGCGCGTTACGCGCGTGATACGGATAAGCGGACGCTTGCTGAAGCCATGGAAGGCGCCGATATCTTCTTCGGTCTCTCAACCGGCGACTGTGTGACCCAAGACATGGTCAAGCAGATGGCACCCAACCCCCTCATCTTGGCCATGGCAAATCCGAATCCAGAGATTCATCCGGATCTTGCGCGAGAGGCAAGACCCGATGCCATTATCGGCACCGGTCGATCGGACTTTCCTAATCAGGTGAACAATGTCCTTTGCTTCCCCTTCCTGTTTCGAGGCGCACTCGACTGTGGCGCGACAACTATCAACGATGAGATGAAGATTGCCTGTGCTTATGGTCTCGTTGACCTCGCGCAGCAAGAAGCTTCAGAGGAAGTTGCACTGGCCTACGACGGTCAGTCGCTCAAGTTTGGTCCGGAATACATTATTCCTAAACCTTTCGATCCCCGTCTGTTTGAGCGAGTGCCCGTNGCNGTTGTCGAAGCGGCGATGAAGACCGGTGTTGCCAGTCGCCCGATAGAGGACCTTGAGGCGTATCGCCAAACACTCAGTAAGCATGTGACGCGCTCAGGNATGTTCATGCAGCCTGTTGTNAACGCCGCCGCCAACAGNGGCCTGAAAATGGTGTACTCGGATGCCGAGAATGAAACCGTGCTGCGTGCCGTCCAAACCGTAGTCGATGAAGCCATTGCACGACCCATTCTTGTGGGACGNCCCGATGCGATTAATACGTTGATCGATGATTTGGGGTTGCGCATCAAACTCGGCGACGATGTCGATGTCATTAACCCTCGTGGCTACGACAAGTACGACGAGTATTCACGCGACTATCATNAGATCGCTGGGCGCAATGGTGTTTCCGTGGAGCGCAGTAGTGTCCTATTGAGGACCGACAGCACTGTGATCGCCGCCATGGCGCTCCGTAACGGCGATGCAGACGGTATGATTTGCGGAAAAGTGGGTCGCTTCACTGACCATTTCCAGACNTTGANATCGGTCATCGGCACCCAAGGCCAGGGGGTTCGCGCCTCGACCTTAACGACGCTGCTCTTTGACGACGGTCCGCTCTTCCTGACCGACTGTTTTATCGACCTCGATCCGACNGTTGATCAGATTGTTTCAAAAACACTGTTAGGTATAGAGCAGGTGCGGCAGTTCGGAATTACACCTCGGGTGGCCTTGCTGTCACATTCCAACTTTGGATCATCCAACGCTGAATCTGCACGGAAGATGCGACANGCGAGTNAAATTTTGAGAGCACAACTTCCCGATGTGGAAATAGATGGCGAAATGCACTCACTGACNGCGCTGGACTCTTCCTATCGTCAAACCATCTTCGCTGACAGCCAACTCCAATCATCGGCCAATCTNNTGGTCTTTCCCGGGTTGGACGCGGCCAATATTGCACTAGGGTTGTTGCGTCAGAAAGCAAATGGGCTCTTGATCGGCCCTTACATGTCAGGCCTGAAACGACCTGCGCACATCATGTTGAATTCGGCAACNCCGAGAACCATTTACAACGTGACGGCCATCGCGGTGGCGGAGATNGTAGCCAAACAGGGGTAAAAAAATGGCTGCGGCGTGTTAGTCGCGGTCATTTTCCTCGGCATCGAGATCAGACTCGCACTCGTCGACGATAAAACTCTGCGTGCGATCGCGGTCGAATAACTGCTCCTCATCCTTCGCCAGTTCACGCTGCGCGTCCTCTGCGCTCATATCTGCCATGGCTGCTTCCATGGAGTAGTAGTTGTCAAACCACACTTCCATCATGACNTCGAATCCAGGTGTGTCCGCACCATCACCTGCCAAAATGGGGTANCGNCGGANGTACTTAAGCGCATGCGGGCTCAAGTATTTCTCNCCCAAAACCCGATGGNGCGACTCGTAGTAGTCGCGAAACTCCTCGGCCGATAGATCGGGTCGTTTAAACAGTAACGTTACTACCTTGATCATTCTGCAACCTCCCCCGAGTTGTGGCGGACACGATCGTAACCACCTCTTNGATCACTTCATTGAAGAAGACACAACGTGATTCGCACCCTCAATAGCACCAAACCGCTCAGCTCGCTGACTGAACATATTCTCTGGACTGACGGACTCNTGACGACCTGATTCATCATCTGGATCAGAGTAGAAACCNAGCACATAGCCGCCCTTGGAATAGCCAATGAGCGCGCGCAGCTCAGGACTCAACTTACTCGCNTGATGGGGTGGACAGGAGAGGTACTGGTTCTCCTCCTGCCGCAACCAGCTGAGCGCGTAATGCATAAATACNCCGGTACGCACCTNNTCAGTGGTCNCGTTAGNCCCCCCGCCATGAAGCACAGTGCCGGTGTAACAAAGCACTGACCCGGGAGCCATGTCTGCGTAGGCAATCTCATGGGGCTCAGGTAAGCGGTCCTTGTCCCACAGATGCGAACCCGGCACGACCTGCGTCGCGCCATTGTCCTGTGTGAAGGGNGTGNTNGCCCAGATNGTGCTAAACAGNGGCTCCACACGGCGNGGNANATAACCACCCCANATNCCGCGGTCNCGNTGNANTATTTGNGCACTCTCNCCCGGNGCTATNGCCACNGCCGACGTGAAGTGCAACTGAATATCGTCACAGAACGGCGCCAAATACTGACGTGCCGAAGCGAGCATCAANGNATTCANAGCTACGTCCTGACACGCTTGGGAGCGAGCAATCAACGCACCGATACGCTGCGTTTTGTAACCGGTGAATTCATCGCGTCCGAANACTTCCGCTGATAAAAAAGGGGCTAACTCCTCATTCAGTCTACCNACGTCGTCTGTCGCCATTAGACCATCGATGATGACAGCGCCGTCGCGCTCCAGGACTTCGACAATTGCGTCGGTCGTGGCGTCGGCGTTGAGGTGTTCGATCGTTGCCATAGTGCCCTCGCTTTATTCTTCGCTTTTGTTATTGCTCTTTTTGTACAGCTCNGTTCATTGGTCATTCGCGATCGCTACTGAGCATAGTAAATGACTCCCTGAGGGTGTCCATAGACNTATCCTATTGATCAGNACCCCTGCNCTAGGCAGACTCAATGGGTCAGACAGAGGAGAGTGGACTATGACCACACCCAACGCCGTTCATCACATGGCCATCTCAACGGCCGATATGAAATCTCAGATTGCGTTTTTCTCAGATGTGCTTGGCATGTCCCTGCAAGGCTTATTTTGGATGCACGGNGTACCCAATGCCTGGCATGCCTTTTTACAGATGGGCGACGCATCGTTCTCCTTTGTTTTCATTCCGGGAAATGAGGAAAAAGAGACTGTCATGGGTCAGACCCATGCTGGCACGGGTGCCGGGTCGTCCGCACCGGGCACCATGCAGCATATTGCTTTCAACGTTGACACGATGGAGGAGCTGCTGACGATGCGTGACCGCATACGCTCGCGCGGCGTACCCGTGTTTGGGCCANTCGATCACGGTTTGTGCCACTCGATTTATTTCGCTGGTCCAGAGAATCTCACGCTCGAAGTCGCAACTAGCGACCAGGTGGAACACCCGCTTGATAATCAAGGCACGTGGATCGACNCCGACGTTGTTGCGCTTGCTGGTATTTCTTCTGAGGAACTACAACAGTNCATGGCACCGGCATCGTATGAAGGCCNGGGCGGCACCGTCGAACAGCCCGATTATGATCCGGACAAGCCGCACCTCGCTTACCCGAAAGAGGCGTATCCGATGATGCTTAAGATGNCCGATAACGACTTCAAAACGCGTCCTGAGGATCGAGTTCCACCGAGCCTGTCAGCTGACGNCTGAAACCTTATTAGACAGGGAAGTCGTAGNCCCGCAGCCAATCTAACACCACGCCTGTGGCCTCGGCTGCGAGTTCCGGTTGTCCCATGTAGTAATGATTGGCGCCCTTGATCTCAACTTTTGCTTTGTATTCATGCGCCACAGCATCGAACAAGGCGTCCGTATGGCTCGGCGTGCAGGCATCATCGGCCGTATTTCCCACGACTAATACCGGCTTGGTTACCTTCGCCAGACTGGTTGGACCACAGGCATTTGCATCATCAAAACTCCATTGCGACAGCCAAGATCTGAGGGTGCAAAAACGTGCTAGCCCGACGGGTCCGTTATTCACGACCTTAGGGTCTCCCAGATAACAAGTCCCGGGCACCCTATCATTCGGATCAATAGACGAATCGAGCCAGCGCGGGTCGGCCATCGTGCCATGGGTCACAAAGGCGAACTCCTCGTTTTCTCGGCCGGCGTCCTGCAGTTCAGCGAGCTTGTATTTTACCCACGCGGTGATTTTGCGATTCCGGGCAACCTGTGCGGCGCGATAGCGCGCCAGAAAGTCGGCCTCATACGGCGGTGTGATTAGGCCCGAGTAAAGGTCAAGATCCGGATCCCGCACGTCAGGATCGTTCTCATCTGTGATCGCGGGGTCAATCCACTCAGTGAGCGTTCCGTGCCGAGACACGTGCGCTGCCATCATGACCACCGCATCAGCTGGCACTAGACCGGCAGCGGTGAGATCGGGGCCACCACCACAGGGACTGGATGTTACTGTCGGGTGCTCAGCCTGAGCCTGATAAAACGCTGACAGCGATCCTCCACCACTCCAGCCCAGAAGAACCACATGCTTGTATCCAAGTACCTCGCGTGCGTGACGGACAGCGGAGCCCAAGTCCATGGTCACTTTTTCCATATTGAGTGCGTAATCAGCGCCACGGTAGCGGCTGTCGCAGGCCAGAACGTGAACACCAGCGCGTGCGAACTGACTCATCACTGGCAGCCATCCGGTGCCGCCGATGGGATGCATAGTGACAAGGCAGGTCTCTGATGGCTGCTCGGTACGGATTAAAGTGCAAAACACCATGACAATGTCTTCGGCGCCGCCATAGGTTTCCTTAAACGACGACTTCTCAACAGACACGATGGGGAAAGGCTCTCTGATGACGCGAACTGACATGGTGCTTATCCTTTTTTTCTCACCATAACACCAGCCGTGGCGAAGTGAGGAATCACAACGCAGCAAACCCATTGATCGCTCAAAAGTAATCTCTTTTGGAGCGATATCGCGTAATCTCTGCACTGCTCATTCTCAATGACAAGAACCAGACATACTCGAGGTAACACCCATGTTCAACGCATTACTCGCCACCAAGGACGACCAGCACGAGGTCGCTGTCACTCAAATCGATAAAGCCGCGCTCGCTGACTCTGGCGTGCTGGTCAAGGTGGATTACAGCACCATCAATTACAAAGATGCGTTGGCGGTGACCGCGACTGCGCCGATCATCAGGAAATATCCTCTAGTACCCGGTATCGATCTCGCCGGGACCATTGAGGAGAGCGATGACCCCGATTGGCAGGTGGGAGACCGTGTGGTTGTTAACGGCTGGGGTATGGGTGAAGGTCATTCAGGCGGACTGGCGCAATACGCCCGTGTACCTGCGAGTTTTCTGGTGAAGCTTCCGCAAAACATAAGCACACGTCATGCAATGGCCATTGGAACGGCCGGATACACAGCCGCTCTCTGTGTCGACGCGCTCGAGGCGCAAGGCGTCACCCCGGACCATGGCGACATTCTCGTCACCGGTGCCAGTGGTGGGGTGGGAAGTGTGGCAGTGGCGCTACTTGCCGCCCGAGGGTTCTCGGTTGCTGCGTCCACTGGCAAACCCGACGCCGCCGATTACCTGAAAAATCTCGGCGCAACATCGATTATTGACCGCCACACACTCTCGGAAGCGGGCAAACCACTGCAGGCAGAGCAATGGGCGGGTGTCGTCGATGCTGTGGGCGGTAACACCTTGGCAAATGCCTGTGCACAGACACGCTACGGCGGTGTCGTCACCGCCTGTGGCCTTGCGGAAAGCGCAGCGCTCCCGGCGACCGTCATGCCATTTATCCTGAGAGGTGTGATTCTGCGCGGCGTTGACAGTGTCATGGCACCGAGCGGCCCACGTCTGGCTGCTTGGGCTAGACTGGCGCGTGATATGGACCTCGAACGCCTCGAGACCATGATCACCGAAATCCGACTGTCCGATGTCAGCGAGGTGGCACCAGATGTGCTCGCAGGAAAAGTAACGGGACGATTATTGGTTGATGTTAATCGCTAAGGGTTCGGGCTTGGTGAGTTCCGCGTAAATATCCGCAAGCGGCTCTGCTAGAGCAACCGCAGACTCATCAAGCGTTAAACCCAGCCTGACAATAACGAGCTCCGCCTCGGGCGCCACGATAACAAACTGGCCAGAATTGCCACCGGCATGGAACGTATTTTCGGGTAGTCCGGGGTAGTCTCTGAAGTGCGTGTTCAACCAGAAGCTCAAGCCGTAGAAATCCGCGGTAGCGCTGGGTGCTGCGGCAAGCTGCTGCCAGCCGCTCGATAAAACTGCATCACGCCCATGCCAAGCATCGAGCCACCACTGACCG
>NZIH01000066.1 GCA_002691565.1 Halieaceae bacterium | reverse complement strand
GCGGCGCCACTGAGTGCCGGAATTCCAGGTGTACTGCACGGCAATCGCACCTATCTTATGCAGGACGAGAACGGTCAGATCATGCACACCCACTCGGTATCAGCGGGCCTTGATTATCCGGGTGTTGGACCAGAGCACTCGTGGCTTAAGGATATCGGTCGCGTCAATTATGTTGATGCTACCGACACGGAAGCGCTAGCTGCATTCCATCGCGTCACACGAGTGGAGGGCATTATGCCTGCGCTGGAGACGGCGCATGCGCTCGCCTATGCAGAGAAACTCGCTGCGGAAATGACACCGGATCAGCACATTATTGTTAACCTTTCAGGTCGCGGCGATAAGGACATTCTCACTGTTGCCGAAATTGACGGCATCAACCTGGGGGCCAGTTAATGTCGCGTCTCGGTCCTCTGTTTGACACACTTCGCGCCGAAAACCGTCGCGCCCTTATTCCTTACGTTGTTGCTGGAGACCCGACTGAGACCTTGACGGTGCCATTGATGCACAGCTTGGTTGAGGCGGGTGCGGATATTATCGAAGTGGGCGTACCATTTTCTGACCCAATGTCCGAGGGGCCAACAATCCAGAAGGGGCATGAACGCGCGTTAGAGGGTGGGACTAGCCTCCTGTCGACGCTGGCGCTGATAAAGCAGTTTCGTGAAACGAATACGAAAACTCCCTTGGTATTGATGGGTTACGCCAATCCACTCGAGCGCAANGGCTATGCGGCCNTNGCGGACGCNTGCGCTNAGGCGGGAATTGATGGCTTGATTACGGTTGATTTGCCTCCGGAAGAAGTCGCCTCAATGAACGCCGAACTGCAGCGACAGAATATTGATAACATCTTCCTTATTTCGCCCACCACNAGTGATGAGCGTGTCGCNACGATCACGGCGCAGGCCAGTGGGTTCATTTACTACGTGGCGCTTAAAGGNGTCACGGGTGCAGGGCATCTGGATACTGATGCTGTTGAAGCCCATCTCGCCAGTATTAGACAGCATACGGACCTTCCCGTAGCCGTAGGCTTCGGCATCAAGGACGCGGATACTGCCGCGACGGTAGCGGGGTGCGCTGATGCGATTGTTGTAGGTAGTGCATTAGTTGANCTGGTAGCCAATGATCTGATCGCTGGTGGTTCTCACGACAGTGCCATTTCTGAGGCNTGTTCNCTGATCTCAAGCATCAGAAANGGCGTAAATTTAGCAACTTCCAACTAAAACCGTCAGCGACGTATACTGCGCATCGTGATGTGCAGGGAGCCAAAATGAGCTGGATCGATAAAATCATTCCCGCGGGTGTGCGGAAAACAGGCGGGGATAAAAAGGCGACTATTCCTGAGGGGTTGTGGCGTAAGTGCGTTAAGTGNGAAGCCGTGCTCTATCTTCCCGATCTGGAGCGNAATGCTGAGGTTTGCCCCAAGTGCGATCATCATATGCGCATTACCGCGCGTCGACGCCTCGATCTGTTTCTAGATGATGTTGGGCGCACTGAGTTGTTTGCAGATCTAGAGACGGTTGATCGCCTGAAATTTAAAGATAAAAAACGTTATCGAGACCGCTTGAGCACGGCGCAGAAGAGCACGGGTGAGAAAGACGCCATCATTGCGTTTCGTGGAACACTCCAGGGCATGGATGTTGTTGCAATAGCGTTTGAGTTCAACTTTCATGGCGGATCCATGGGCTATGCCGTGGGTGAGAAGTTCACCCGCGCTGCTGGAGTTGCTCTCGAGAACGGCATACCACTGATTTGTTTTGCCGCATCGGGTGGCGCGCGCATGCAGGAAGCGCTGATTTCATTGATGCAAATGGCCAAAACATCAGCTGTGATCGAGCGGATGAAGGCCGCTGGCGTACCTTACGTATCGGTTATGACGGATCCGATTTATGGTGGCGTGTCTGCCTCGCTAGCACTATTGGGCGATATCAACGTTGCAGAGCCTGATGCCCGCGCAGGATTCGCAGGGCCCAATATTATCGAGCAGACGATTCGACAGAAACTACCTCGTGGCTTCCAGCGAAGTGAGTTTCTTCTTGAGCATGGTGCCATCGATATGATCATTCCACGGTCTGAGATGAGAGACACGCTAGCTCGGGTTCTNGCGAAGTTCACGAACACANAGCTGGCGTCGTAAGTTAACTCGGGGGTAGTTTTGGACNTAGCCGCTTGGCTTGAACGACTTGAACAGTTGCACCCCTCTGCGATTGATCTTGGNCTAGCACGTTGCGGTGAGGTAGCNCAGCGTCTTGAGCTGCTGNATACGNNCGCNACTACTATCACAGTTGCGGGTACCAATGGCAAGGGCAGCACCGTTGCCGTAATGGAAGCCATTTTATCCGCCAGTGGTGTGCGTGTCGGCGCGTTTACATCCCCACACCTAGTCCGCTACAACGAGCGCATTCGCGTCGATGGGGCTGAGGTGTCAGATGAGCTTATTGTTGAGGCTTTTGAGGCTATCGATCAAGCGCGAGCGACTGTCTCGCTCTCTTATTTTGAATTCAACACACTTGCAGCGCTTTGGATTTTCAAAAAGCTAGACGTCACATTCCAGCTGCTTGAGGTTGGTTTGGGCGGAAGATTAGACGCGGTCAATATCATCGATGCCGATGTNGCAGTAGTCACTGCTATCGGTTTGGATCACCAAGAATGGTTGGGCGCGGATGTTGAGACTATTGCTTTAGAAAAATGCGGCATAACACGTGACGGACGCCCCTGCGTCGTCGCCGATTCGGCGGCTCCCGCCTCGGTTTCGTCAGAACTGCAGAGAATTGGTGCTCACGAAATCTTGGCACTGCGCGATTACGTGTACGACGAAACGCAGTTTAAGAGCACGGACAACGAGGCAATTGACTGGTCGTTGCCAGCAGGCGTTCTCCCTCTGAATGCCGCTGCGGGCCTAATAGCTCTTGAGACTGCTGGTATTGGGATTAACGAAGAGATTGTTGCGGCTGGCATGGGAAGTATTGTGCTTAATGGGCGACGAGAGTCTTTGCAACTCGGTAATATCCATATTGTTCTCGATGTTGCCCACAATCCCGACGCTGCGGTGGAACTAGCGAAGTTCCTTGATCGGCAGCCAGCTGTGCAAACGACGACGGCCATCTTTGCTGTCATGTCCGATAAAGACTGCCGTGATATGATCGTGGCCGTCGAACCATTCATTGATCAGTGGTACCTACCTACAGGTGTCGGAGGAGCGCGCGGGCAGTCACCGGAGGTAGTTGCAGGATTTATTTCTGGAACGGCGCACGTTAAATCAACGTTCGAATCAGCCTTTGAGGGCGCATTGGGAAGTCTGGTTGATGGAGGGAGACTCATTGTTTTTGGCTCGTTTTTTACCGTGGGGGAAGGTATTAAAGCGCTTGAATGCTTGCGTCTGGCGCAGCCGGATGATCAAACATGATTAAACAGCGTTTTGTCGGCTTTGTGGTTCTTGTTGCGATTGCAGTTATCTTCTGGCCTATTGTGTTCGTTACGCCGGAAAACGCTGATGATTTTAAGCTCCCCGTCTTTGAAATGCCGCCAAAACCCGAGGTCGAGGTGTCAGAGCGTCGTGAGCCCGTGCTCAATAAAGTAGATCAAGCAGTGCTTCCAAAGGTACCGGAGCTTCAGCCACCGATCTCTCAACCCGTTGATATCGCGTCGCCCGCCCCTAATGCGGCCCTAGTGGACGCTGATGAAGAGCCAGATCAACAGTCGTCGGCATTGGAGAGAGCAGAGTTTGACGATCAAGGCCTGCCAGTTAGCTGGGAGCTGCAAATTGCAACTTTCAGTAATGTACACAGAGCTGAGGAAATTTCGCAGTTACTGCGAGATAAGGGTCACAAGGCTTATGTTTCACCAATAATATTGGACGATCAGCGCTTATTTAGAGTTATGATAGGACCAAAGCTACAAAAGCAGCGTCTTATTGATATCCAGCCTGCAATTAATGACTATTTTTCCGTTGAAAGCTTTATTGTGAGATTTGCACCAATCTAAGGGAGTAAATGTTTGGATATAGTCTCTTTTACTAGTCCAGAGTCTTTCATAGATTGGACGATAATAGTTGTTTGCAGTATCTCGGGGCTGATGGGCCTTAAGGGCGGATTTATTAAAGAGTCGATTTCACTTTTTGGGTGGATCCTTGCTCACTTCATCGCCACAGTCTCTGCAGAGCCAATTATATTTGCTGTGGGAATAGATCTTTCGCAAGACTCGTTGCTCTATTTATTTAGCTATGGCTTGGTCTTCGCAGCGGTCGTTGTGTTTTTTTCGACTGTGGGCGCTGGTCTCTCTGCGAGATTAAAAAACGGACATACAAAGTTCGGTAATTCTCTGCTCGGAGCGGCTTTTGGTGTAGGCCGTGGAGTTGTTTTATTGTCAGTGGTAAGTCTTTTGATGGGTGCTGCAGCGCCTCAGTGGCAGGAAGACACTTTTGGCGAAAGCGCATATGCAGAATACCTTGAAATCACTGAATCGTTTTTAAGTAGTGGCGTTGAGTCGGAATTCTTTAAGGATCCAAATAGATTATTTGAAAAGACAGTGGATGATGCAAGTGACATCGCAGAAGGTACCTGAGTTGTGTGCGGCATAGTTGGAATTTCCTCAGACGAAAGTGTGGCAGCGGATATTTACGACGCTCTAACCATGCTTCAGCATCGCGGCCAAGATGCAGCTGGCATCATGACCTGCCACAAGGGGCAGTTCCTCCAGCGAAAAGGGGAAGGGCTGGTTCGAGACGTTTTCCAAGCCAACCACATGCAGCAATTGGCAGGAAATTTTGGTTTGGGCCACACACGCTATCCAACCCAAGGGAGCTCAGGGTCTGCGTTGGCTCAGCCTTTCTACGTCAACTCGCCCTATGGAATTGCCCTGGCACACAACGGCAACCTTACGAACTCGGGGGCGTTGTCCGAGGAGCTTTATCAAACCGACTTACGCCATTTGAATACCGATAGTGACTCGGAAGTGTTGCTGAATGTCTTCGCGCATGAGTTACAGCGGCAAGGCAAATTGATCCCGTCGGCAGAAGATGTATTTAACGCCGTAACAACGCTTCACACCCGTTGTGAAGGCGGCTACGCGGCTATAGCAATGATCGCAAACGTCGGTTTAGTGGCATTTAGGGATCCAAATGGCATAAGACCTCTGGTGGTAGGGGTCAAAACTCAGGGCGATCACAAAAGTTATATGGTGGCTTCTGAAAGTGTGGCTCTTGACGTATTGGGTTACCGACTCATAGGCGACGTTGACCCTGGTGAGGCGCTATTTCTTGATGTTAGCGGGGAACTTTTCCGGAGACAGTGTGCGGCTGATCCCAAGCTGAAACCCTGCATTTTCGAACACGTGTATTTTGCGCGCCCAGACTCATTGATGGATGGTATTTCTGTCTACAAGACACGGATGCGCCAGGGTGAGCGGCTAGCCCATAAAATCATGCGCGAGCGGCCTGATCATGACATTGATGTTGTTATACCGATTCCCGACACCAGTAGAGTCGCTGGACAGGCTCTGGCCCATGAGCTGGGTGTGAAGTTCCGCGAGGGCTTCATGAAAAACCGATATATTGGTCGCACGTTTATTATGCCGGGGCAGACGCAACGCAGGAAATCAGTGCGCCAGAAGTTGAATCCCGTTCCGCTCGAATTCGAGGGCAAAACCGTGCTGCTGGTCGATGACTCGATTGTTCGTGGCACAACGTGCCAGCAAATAATCCAGATGGCGCGTGATTCTGGAGCGAAGCGGGTCTATTTTGCCTCGGCGGCGCCACCTGTCCGATATCCGAATGTCTATGGTATCGATATGCCATCCGCGTCAGAGCTGGTAGCACACGGTAGAACCGTAGAACAGATCTCTGACCACATTGGGGCTGACTGGCTGATTTATCAGGAGATAGACGACCTCATTGAGTGCTCCCGTGAGGGTAACTCCCTGGTGGATGGCTTTGAGCTGTCGGTCTTCGATGGTCAATATCAAACGGGTGTTATTGACGACGCCTACCTCACAGGACTGAGTGATGCTCGCTCCGATAACTCGGTAGACCGTGCTGATGGTGCCCTTGTTGGGCTTCATAATCGGAGTTAATCGGTGTCGAACGAATGGCTAAAAAATGCCGGTTTTGAAACGTTGGCAATCCGGGAAGGCTTAACACCCGGCTTCGAGCAAGAACATTCCGACCCCATCTACGCAACGTCGAGCTTTGTTTTCGAATCGGCTGAGCAGGCGGCGGCGACCTTTTCTGGCGAGCGTAACGGTAATACTTACTCGCGTTTCTCTAACCCCACAGTATCTGTATTCGAGCGTCGCCTCGCGGCTCTGGAAGGGGGCGAGGAGGGTGTAGCCACTAGTTCAGGCATGGCTGCAATTCTTACGCTCTGTCTCACCGTACTGAGGGCGGGAGACCATGTCATCTGCTCACGTAACGTCTTCGGAAGTACGATAGGTTTATTCAATAACATACTGAAAAAATTAGACATTTCTGTCACGTTTGTAGCGCTTCGTGAGTTGGGAGAGTGGCGGCAGGCGGTCACACCTAAGACCAAACTTTTCTTCTGTGAAACGCCCTCCAACCCATTGTGTGAGGTTGGAAATATCCAAGAAATTGCGAATATTGCGCATAAGTCGGGTGCACTGCTTGCGGTTGATAATTGCTTTTGCACGCCAGCGCTGCAACGTCCACTGTCTCTCGGCGCCGATGTGGTGATGCATTCAGCAACCAAATATCTTGACGGTCAGGGTAGGGTGCTGGGCGGTGCCCTAGTCGGCTCTGAGGACTTAATGGCAGAGGCCCGAGGCTTTGTCCGTGTATGTGGTCCATCGATGAGCCCGTTCAACGCATGGATATTCAGTAAGGGACTGGAAACACTACAGCTGCGAATGGACGCTCACAGTCAGCGCGCGCAAGCCTTAGCGGAGTGGTTAGAGCAGCATGCTGGTGCGAAAAAAGTGAATTATTGTGGCCTGAAATCGCACCCTGATCACTCGCTGGCGGCGGCTCAGCAGTTGGCCTTTGGTGGTGTGTTGTCATTTGAGGTTGATGGCGGGCGTGACAGAGCTTGGGCGTTTATTAATGCGGTTAGGCTGATGTCATTAACGGCCAATTTGGGTGATGTTAAAACCACTATTTGTCATCCAGCTTCAACCACGCATGGTCGTCTGACCGACGAGCAGAAACAGCAAGGTGGTATTACCGAGGGGTTGATACGCATCGCCGTTGGGCTCGAGGACCTAGAAGATCTAAAGCGTGATTGTGAACGAGGTTTCGCTGATATTTCTTGATAATAGCCAATAGTCGTCTTTTCGCGTTTGAGCAGTCAAAAAAAGCACCCAGGAGGGTGCTTTTTTTGGAGGAGAAGTGTCGGATCAGGCTACGTCTTCAATAAGCGTTGCCGCAATTCGCTGGCCGTCATCGGCTAGGGCTTGGAAACTCTGGATCTCGTTGAAATTCATGTATCGATAAATTTCAGCCGCCATCGAATCCAATTCATCCGCGTAGGTCATGTACTCTTCTGGGGTTGGGAGGCGCCCCAAAATGGCTCCCACAGCAGCAAGCTCTGCCGACGTGAGATAGACATTGGAGCCTTCCCCCAGCCGGTTCGGGAAGTTTCTCGTCGAGGTCGATAAAACAGTCGACCTTGGCGCCACACGCGCCTGGTTGCCCATACACAACGAGCACCCTGGCATTTCAGTCCGTGCACCTGCACGTCCGAAGATAGCGTAATAGCCTTCCTCCATGAGTTGATACTCGTCCATGCGCGTGGGCGGACATATCCACAAACGTGCAGCGACATCGCCCGTGTGCTGGTCAAGTAGTTTCCCGGTTGCTCTGAAGTGACCAATGTTGGTCATACAGCTGCCGATAAAGACCTCGTCGACTTGATCGCCAGCTACCTGGCTGAGTAATCGGGCGTCATCAGGATCATTAGGAGCGCAAACGACAGGCTCTGTCACCTCGGCGAGATCAATTTCGATGATGGCCGCGTATTCGGCATCAGCATCGGCCTGAAGTAACTCTGGGTTTTCGAGCCACTTTTCCATGTTGCGAACCCGACGCTCCAGTGTGCGAGGATCGCCATAACCCTCGGCAATCATCGAACGCAAAAGGACGATATTTGATTTCAGATAGCTGCCAATCGTCGATTCGGACAACTTGATAGTGCAACCAGCCGCTGAGCGCTCAGCCGAAGCATCCGAGAGTTCAAACGCCTGTTCTACGGTCAACTCTTCAAGGCCTTCAATTTCGAGAATACGACCCGAGAAGATGTTCTTCTTGCCTTTTTTCTCAACAGTTAGCAGACCCTGCTGAATGGCGTAGTAGGGAATAGCATGTACCAGATCACGCAAGGTGATCCCTGGCTGCATCTCGCCCTTAAAGCGCACAAGTACAGACTCTGGCATATCGAGAGGCATGACGCCGGTAGCTGCGGCAAAGGCTACGAGACCTGATCCCGCAGGGAATGAAATGCCAAGGGGAAATCGCGTGTGCGAATCGCCGCCAGTACCAACCGTGTCAGGCAGGAGCATACGGTTCAACCAGCTGTGAATAATGCCGTCACCG
>NZIH01000037.1 GCA_002691565.1 Halieaceae bacterium | reverse complement strand
CCACCAGTTTAGTCTCAACGCTGGGCTGAACGTTTCCCTCAGAGCTGACGCTAAGTTGCATGGGAGCGAGGTTGATATCGAGTGCGCGAACCGCGACAGGGACCGGCTCTTTTACGGTTGTTTTTAGTGTCGGCTGGTTATTTACCAGGACAACAAAAATCACAGCAGAGAAGGCCAGTATCAATAGCGGTACGAGTAACCTCTTTATCGCTGAACGTTTGCCAGACGTGCCGTCGTTCATAGTGGATCCCAGTTGATAAATGCGAGTTTCTGCGCCCCGCGAGTGGTGCNAAGCATTATACGGGTTTACGCANGAAACCCATCTCGTCCGTGTGAATGATGGTAATTATGTCTAACAGAGAAGCCATTTACTCGAAAAACACACTAGTAGGCCCAATCCAAAGGGCTGATCCCTCGCACCCCTAAATAGCCTGCCCCAGCGGTGTCTTTAATACCGTGTCTTAATCAGTCATCAGCGTGTCATTATGCGCCAAAACCGCTTAATGAGTGCTTTATTCAGATAGGTAGGCCGCCATCAATCGCATGATCGCGCTCGGCGGGCGTCTGCACACCGGGTACATGGTAGATGCCGTTGACGGTTTCCTGCGTTGCCTGAATGTCATCCCGCGCCGCGTAGAACTGGCTATACCATTTGCGACCTTTGAGGAAAGGGCCCTCAGTTTTCATGGCCATGGGTTTGAGCGCNGGCGTCTTGTTNTGCCAGATTTCAAAGTCTTTGGANAATGCCTCTAAAGCGCCGGCCTGAATGGCTTTCGCCATCTCTTTGTCTTCCGGCGTGATCGTGCCTGTGGCTGATTTCACTAAGCAGCCGTGCCATGCCTTGATCTTGCCNTCGCCGACGGGTGTGTTCGCAATCATTTCGAACTGTGTGGCATCCCCCCAGACCTGCTTCGACAGGAGAACACCAGGCCCTGTGTACCAAGTGGTCGTGTACAGCATAGCGCCACCATAAAGCGTCATAGCGCCGCCTTGGCGTTGGATAAGAACATGGTCACGCATCTCGTTTTCGAAGTACTCGCAGGGCGCACCGTGTGTTGGGCCCAGGTGCCGGTTATCGCACATGTTGTCGAGTACTTCCTGGGGATGGATCTCCAGTTCGGGCAGATGATCGAGATCCCAGTGAACCCAGCTACCCTCATCCCACTGCTCGAGATAGGGTGGTGGGTAGTCAGGATCTGCACCGTCTTCATCGAACCACATCATGATGCAGCCCATATTATCGACAACAGGATAGGAGCGAATCGATGCTGACTTGGGGCAGGGGCCATCGTGGTAGGGGATGTCATCCACGTGTCCTTCGGAATTGTAGCGCCAGCCATGGTAGGGGCAGCGGATCGAGTCTCCTTCGACATGCTTGCCACCGACTTCAGCAACAATAAGCATCGCACTGGTGTTCTTAGCGAGGTGCGTACCCATGTGCTTGCAGTAAGCATCGAGCATGACCGGATTTCCGCTCTCCCCACGATACAACGCGAAGTCGCGACCGAAGAAGGTCACGCCAATGGGGCCGTTATCAATTTCCCGACTCTCTGCGACGATAAACCAGCCTCGAGGGTAGGTGTTGGGTCCCAAACCATAATCTGCTGCTTGTGCCACGATATTTCTCCTGTCGTGTTGCTCTGCCACTACGCTGGCGGCGGCTTTTCATGACGTTAAACTAGGGTAATTAGAATCGTGGGTCAAAATGCACAGGCAGTGTTCTCTAGACAAAAAGGACGATGACAGCGAAGTGTCCGAGATCGAGCATACTGGGCCTACACCCAAGACCCCAGATAGACCGAGGAGTATTCGTTGAGCCAGCCAGAAAGCCATCCTTTGAGCAAGGAAGCGCTAGCCGAGTTTCGTGCTGATATTGCCAGTTGGCTAGAAGCGAATTGCCCGCTCTCGCAGCGACAGCCGATTGTGCGCGAGGAGCAAATTTGGGGTGGGCGAAGACGTGTATTCCCGAGTCAGGACGCTCAGCAGTGGTTTGAGGCCTGTCGTGATCGGGGCTTTACCGCGCCAGAGTGGCCTGTCGAATATGGTGGCGCCGGGCTTAACGCCGAGCAAGCCAAAGTTCTTAAGCAGGAGATGACGCGCCTAGGCTGTCGCCCACCGCTTTATTGTCAGGGGCTGTGGATGTTGGGCCCCGCACTTTTGGTCTACGGAAATGAGGCCCAAAAGCGAGAGCATCTGACTGCCATTTGTCGTGGCGAAATCCGTTGGGCACAAGGCTATTCCGAGCCGTCAGCAGGCTCGGATCTGGCCAATTTAAAGACCAAAGCCGAGGACTGCGGCGATCATTTTCTGGTCAACGGGACAAAGATCTGGACAACCAAGGCGGACGAGGCGGACTGGATCTTCTGTCTTGTTCGCACCAGTGATGTGACCCCGAAACAGGCAGGTATCAGTTTTCTACTCATTGATATGGCCACTGAGGGCGTCTCGACATCGCCCATCCCATTAATCAGTGGCGAGTCCGAGTTCTGCCAGACGTTTTTCGACCATGTGAAAGTGCCCAAAGCCAATCTTGTGGGCGAGTTGAACGGCGGGTGGGCTGTTGCGAAAGAGCTCCTGAAACACGAGCGGAAGATGATGTCCGCATTCGAAGGCATGCTCGAGAAGCCTGCGATGGAGCTCCTTGAGCTCGCTGATTACGCGGTCGGTTCCGATGCGCAGGGTCGGCTTAACGATGCCGAATTACGCAGCGATATGAGTCGACACCTTATGCGCGAGACCGCGCTGGGTCAGCTCGGTGAGCGCATTTACTGGCAGGGCAAAGCCCAGCAGATCGACCCACGGTTGCCTCTCTTGATGAAGCATCTGGGTACTTCCGAAGCGCAAGCGAAAGACGAGTTGATACTCAGAGCTCTGGGGGATGAGGGCCTGTCTATGGAAGACCCCAATGTCTCAGCAGGACTGCGCAAAATGGTAAAGCAATGGGCATTCAACAAGTCGCTCACGATTGCTGGCGGAACCAGCGAGGTGCAACTAAACATCATCGCTAAACGCGCACTGGGCATGCCGTCGGGGGAGGGTAAGTCATGATCCTCAACGAAGAGCAAGCCATGCTTCGCGAGACAGTCGCGCAATTTTTTACCGNAAAGGCGCCGATCAGTGAGCTGAGAAGTCTAGCTGGAGCTGGTGACGAGCAGGGTTACGATTCTCAGCTTTGGTCCGAGATGGTGGAATTGGGTTTGCCTGGCATTACGGTGCCGGAGGCTCATGATGGACTTGAGTTTGGTTGGATGGGTTTGGGTGCAATTGCGCAGGAAGCAGGGCGGTGTTTAGTCGCGAGTCCCTTACTGTCATCGGTGGTACTGGCGCAAAACCTTCTTTTGAACTGTGGATCAGACGCGCAGATAGCGACCTACCTTCCCTCGCTTATGTCGGGAGAGGCCACCGCCACTGTGGCACTAGACGAGGGGCGATTTTTTAATCCTGATGCTGTTGCGACATCTGAGGCATCAGGCGCTCTCAAGGGGCACAAGACCCGAGTGCTGGATGTTGGTCAGTGTTCTCACATCTTCTGCGTTGCTGAGCGGGCGTCGGGTGAGCGCGGCATAGCGATGTTTGCGCCTTCGGCTGAGGGCGTAACGATCGGGTCACGACGCATGATGGATCTNCACAGCGCNGACTCCATTCAACTCGATGGCNTGTCTACCGAGGATGTCGTCTGGTTGGCGGGTGATGANGTAGAGGTTGGTATTCAACGAACCATTGATCAGGCCACCATCGTGCTGGCGGCAGAGATGATGGGGAGTGCGAGAGAGGTGCTAGAGCGAACCGTAGCCTACCTCGGTGAGCGTGAGCAATTTGACGTGAAGTTGGGAACGTTTCAGGCCTTACAACATCGTTGTGCGCACATGTACTGCGAGCTCGAACTGGCAGAAAGCGCAGTCTCAGCGGCCCTGACCGCCTTGGATCACGCTGGNCCCAATGTCAGCCTCTTGGCTAGCAGTGCCAAGGCGCTGGCGAATGACTGTTTCACGCTGATCAGCTCCGAGGCGGTGCAGCTTCACGGGGGGATGGGTGTCACAGAAGAGATGGACATTGGTCTCTTTTTAAAGCGGTCGCGGGTGTGTAATCAGCTACTCGGCGGTTCGAGTTACCATCGCGACCGCTATGCGCGGCTTAACGGTTTCTAACCCGCTGTGAAGAGGGCTTCATAGCCCTCCCTTGTTAAGCCGCTGGCTCGACCAGGAATTGACTAAACCAGCGTCGAAACTTGGCAAAAGGGCCATCCCCATCACAGAGCAGTGGTCGCTCGAAGTACTGTTTTCGGTCCCAAATGATCTGATCTTCGGNCATCTGCTGACAAATGTTGCCTATGATCGCCTGGCCGACCGTTTTTCCGAGAGTGTCTTGGGTCGCCCGTGGCTGAATGAAAGCGTAGGTGGCGTAAGTTTTTTCTGGTCCCACTGGGGTGACATTGGCCAGTAACAGCGTGTCATAGATACCCGTGAAGCGAACCACTGAAAGGCCCGCGCCTTGGCTTCGCGTCTCAATAGCACCGTCGACCACGCCCCGTGGTGTGGGCTGNCGCGTGATGAATTTGCCTTCTCTGATGTGGCCATCAAAATTCTGGAAGGCGGCCTCGGGCACCTCGTCCGTTCCATGCACATANTGGAAGTGCGCGGCGTCCACCGCATTCTCGCCCATCTCTTGCATGTGCGTGTTGANTTCCCAGGTGTGGATGATNATATCGCCCCAGTCAGGGTGGTTAGCCGCGGCTTCTGGAATAACTTCAGGCTCCCAGGTAGGCGCCTCTTTGTTGGGGTGATACCACACTAGAATCTGCTGATTAACTTCGCGCACTTGCCAAGCCCCAAGGATCGATTCGCCTTTGGCCACCCGCGGAGGCAGGTTGTTGGCGTACGGGATATGAGTGCATTGGCCCTCACCATTCCAGCGCCAGCCATGGAAAGGGCATTCGATACTATCGCCCACAATGCGCGGCCCTTTACCGGTCTGCTCCCGGATGCCGTAGCCAAGGTGCGCGCCCATATGTGGGCAGAAGGCGTCTACCACNTTCGCTTCACCACTTTCTGTCCTGAAGACCACCAACTCCTGCCCGAAGTATTCAACGGGGATGGCATCACCCACCTCGAGCTCATGCGAGTACAGGACTTGGAACCAGCCCATAGGCATGGGCAGTGGGCATCGGGTTGAGTCAGTAGCGATCATCATGGTGCGTGCATCCGCGCTGTATTTGGTCGTACAGCAGTATAACGGCTGCTTACCCACTGCCTAGATACCCGGGCCGTGCAAATGGATTACGGCTCCTTCAAATGGATTACGGGCAATTAGCGCAAGTCATCGCGTTTCTGTGATGGCTCGATACACTGCGCTAACGAATACTGCGGTTGATAATAAAAGGAGCCGTGCCGTGTCGATGAAAACGACCATTCAAGAGCTGACAGCTGAAGGCGCTTTTTTTGAAGTGCGCGATATGCCTACAGCTCGTGGTGATCTACCGGGTTATGCGCATGCGCCGCAAACGCTGACTGAAATTATTCAAAATGCACGTGGGCACGGAGATCTTGGGTTTATTGTCTCCGGCGATACACGACTCACGTTTGCTGAGTTTTTTGCTCGAGCGGATTCGCTACGTGCCTATCTTGAAGGCCAGGGGCTTACCCCTGGCGATCGATTTGCTATCGCCATGCGCAATAATGCCGAGTGGTTGATTGGGTTCACCGCTGCCTTCCTAGCAGGGGCAACGGTGGTGCCCATTAACAGCTGGGGTCAAGCCGCAGAGCTAGCATTTGCGGTAGAAGACTGCGGTGCCTCTTGGCTTTTATCTGACGATCAGCGAGCGAAGATGTTGGAGGAGTCACTGCCAACCGAGCGTCGACTCGTGGTGTACGACCGCGCTGAGCCGGGCACNCAGCGCGGTATCGATTTCTCTGATGCGCTGAGTAGTGCGACGCCAGCAGAGGTTGACATTCCTCCGCCCGGTCAGGTGTGCCTCATTCTCTACACCTCAGGCAGCACTGGGACGCCCAAGGGGGTAGTGCATTGCCAGCAGGCGCTTTCACAAGCGGTGTTCAATATGATGTTTACGGGCATGTTAACAATGACGGTAGAGGGTGGGTTGCGTGAACTTCGTGGTGGTGCGACTCAGGAGAAAGCACTGCTGAATGTGCCGCTATTCCACGCGACAGGACTGCTAGGTTCGTTTGTCTTGCCGCTCGTCACCGCCCAGGGGATTGTCATGATCTCCAAGTGGGACGCGCAGGAGGCCCTGCGACTCATTGAAGCGGAGCGGGTCACGCTCTTCAGCAGTGTCCCCGCGCTCGTTAAGGACTTACTGACACAACCAAACCTCGACGACTTTGATATTACGTCTCTGCACAGAGTCTCCTCAGGCGGCGCGGCTATGCCGTCCGATTTACCCGGGATTATTGAAGCGCGAATCGATAAGGCCTACGCATCGGGAGGGTATGGATTAACGGAAACACTGGCTGTTGGCAGTCAGGCCGCAGGGGCGGTTTTTGACGCGAAACCGGCGGCGGCAGGCGTGCAGTCACCCATCATGCAAGTTCGCTGTACCTCTCCCGATGGTTCGGTTTTGCCGCCCGGCGAGCCCGGAGAGATCGAGATGCAGGGCGTAGCCTGCACGTTGGGCTACTGGAATAAACCCGATGCAGACACCGCTATTTTTACCTCTGACGGCTGGATGAAGACCGGTGATGTCGGGTTTGCGGATGACGATGGATACCTGCATATCACGGGCCGAATTAAAGATATTGTGATTCGGGGTGGTGAGAACATCTATCCGGGCGATACGGAACAGGCCTGTTACCAAATTGACGGCATTAAGGAGTGTGTGGTTTTCGGTATTCCAGACGATGCACTGGGTGAAGAACTGGCGATGATTGTTCGAGTTGCTGATTCAGCGCTGACACCAGAGACGATTAGAGAGGCGCTCAAAACGAGAATCGCTGCCTATAAGATTCCCAAGTTTATCGAGATCACTACTGAACCACTGCGGAGAGGTGCGACCGAGAAGTTTGATAAGCGGTCTATTCAGCAGGCCTTCGTCGAGCGTATGAGCTAAAAGTAGGGCGGTTTAGACACCGAACCCGCCATCGACCGGTATCAGTTGTCCCGTTGTATAGGCAGCGTTATTCGATGCGAGAAAAACGGCCATCTTTGCGACTTCTTCAGGCTGACCAAATCGGTTGAGCGGCAGTGCGTTTTTTACACCTTCAATCCACGCGTCATCAAAGACACCTTGCTCTTTGAGTCTCAGGAAAATACCCGTCTCGATGACGCCAATAGCGATGCTGTTCGCTCGGATGTTGTTAATGCCTTCCTCTTTGGCAACACCTTTGATCAGCTCCTCCACGGCGGCCTTGGGCGCTACCGAGAGGATGTCGAGCGGTGGGTATTTCAGCAATCCTGCGGAACTGATGTGAACGTAGCTGCCACCACCGCCGGTTCGCAGATGTGGGAGCGTCGCGTGTATCGCATTGAAGGCACCTTCAGCATCGGAACGCAACACCCGTTGCCAGAGCTCAGGAGTGACTTCGGATATGGGTGATTGAGGGATGTCGTAACCAGTGGCGATAAAAACGGAGTGGAGACGACCATAGGCCTTCAGACCCAAGTCCAAGGCTGCCTGGAGTGAGGCAAGGTCCTGAAGACTCACCTGACAGCAAGCCACGTCAGCGTTGACGACATGAAGCTCAGAAACTAGCGCTTCGGCGCGTGTCTGATTGCTGTTGTAGGTGAGAAGTACTGGAATCTGTGATGCCACTAGCTCTTTACAGATCGCCGTGCCGACACCACCGCTCCCGCCAATGACGAGCGCAAAGCCCTCAGGATACGCGCTGGAATTGTTACTCATAATGACCTCTATCCACCTCTGGGCTTATCACACGACATCAACAGTGTATGCGTGTTTTGAAGGCAAAAAAAACCCGCCAAGTGGCGGGTTTCGTTAGCAAGCTCGCTTATAGATCTAGGCTAAAGTCGATGCCGTAAGTGGCGGGGNTACCCCACTGGNGGACGGGGAAGCCCAGAGCTGCGCCAAAGTTGAAACCGAAGGTCCGGTACTGCTCGTCCGTGATGTTTCGCCCCCAAGCAGTGACATTCAGTCGCTGACCACCTTCAAGCTCGCTACTCCAGCTCAGGCGTGCATTAACCAGCGTACGCTCTTGGTTAGAAGGCTGCTGCATGTTCGCGGGAATAGCAGGCTGCCCAGCGGCAGTGTAAGACGTAGTCGATGATGTGATGCTCACAGTCTCATCTTGGTAGTTAGCGGAAACTTGGAGATCGATTGAGCTCGATCCAAAGTTCAGCATGTTCCAATCCATGACCACGTTGTACGCATTCTCTGGCGTCAGACCCTGTGTTGGCTGGATGGCTAGCCCTTGATAAGAAGGGAAGTCATCGTACTCTCGGTCCGTGTATGCGTATTGAGCACGCACAGTCATCGTGTCAGTCACAAGGAAAGCAAGGTCGAGTTCGAGACCCTCTGTACCGAAGCTNGCAGCGTTAACTACGTCNGTCGATACGCCACCATCGTCACTCTTGATAACGCTCACCTGTACATCGTCATAGTCGTAGCTGAAGACCGCCGCGTTTACGCGCATACGACCGTCCATCAGAGTCGACTTCANGCCGAATTCCATGCTNCCGATCGTTTCTTCAAAGTATTCATCGCCTGACATGGTTGNNCGATCAAANTTACCGCCNTTNAAACCGCCAGCACGGTAACCNGTGGTGTAGCTCGCATAGAGGTTGGTGTCATCACTCATGGCGTACTGTGCTACCAAACGACCAGAGACATTGCTGAAGCTCTGTTCGTTGTAGTTGCCGTAGATGCCCTCTGTTTCAGGAATGCTCATGAGNTTATCGACAGTNCCAACGTAGCCTGCGCCAAGNATGTTGGCGTTNGCCGCNCCNACGAAGGTCGCACCGATGTAGCTNGCGAGACCTCCCGCAGGGAAGCTACGCCAGCGATAGGTCATGTACTTAGTCTCGTCGGTGTAACGCAAGCCTGCAGTGAACGACCATTGGTCATCCATTCGCCATGTTGCTTCGCCGAAGACTGACATGGCGTCACCGCCCACATCNAAGCCAGTGCTGTTNGATGCAGANAGCGTNTAGGTTGCATTCTGNACGTTNCGACTCTCACCGTAGTCCTCCCAGTGGTAGGCACCGACTGCCCANTCNANNGANTCNGAGCTNCCNATNATNTGNANCTCGTGNCTNTCTTGNTCGTAGCTATTCTCTAGGTCAGTCCAGAAAATGCCGTCNCCATTNTTNGCGTTGATGGCATCAACCATGTCAATNGCAAGTTGGAANTTNGCTCCTGCNGCNTCGTTNAANCCTAGNTCNGGTACNACNTGACCGAACAGAGCNCCACCGATGGTTTGCAGGGTGAGGTCACTTCGAACACCTGATGANACNGAGTTNTCGATACCNTCNAGNTCGCTNTGNGAGCGATCATTCATGGTTCGCTCACCNTAGATGTACTTGACGTTAACNGTGTCNCTCCACTCGTAGTTCAGTGTCAGTGTGTGNGCTTCGTTATCAACGCTTGCNAAGCTGTTNACGTCAGACGACCCGCTGTAGGGATGCNGCTCGCTGTTGGCGAGAATACCGTTCGCCCAAGCNACNTANTCATCNGCCCAGCCGATAAACTGCTGAATNTGAGGNAAGTTAGGCAGCAGTCCAAATTGAACTGATTGCGCTACNCCACCCGCAATGGCTTGCACCGTCGCAATTCNAGANGAGCTATCGATGGGTACGCTGGTTGGATCACCACCNGCGGCGAGGTANCCAGCGACCGCGGGGTAGCTAGGATTGAAACCCGACACAATAGAGTGGTTATCTTGCTCGTTGTTNACTTTGCTGTTCGCAAACGAGTAATCGACGCTCAAACGATCCGTCATATCCCAGGCAAAAGCGACGCGGTAGCCATCACGGTCAACACCGTTGAAGCCCTCTAGACTTGGGTTTGTGTTTTGATAAAACGCATCACGATCGCGGTTGTTGTAGGAAATCGCNGTTCTAAAGCTATCGGACAACGGGATNTCAATACGCATGGCGTACTCGCGACGGCTGTAGTTGCCAGCGCCCGCGCGAAGGGTCATATCAAATTCTTCCGATGGTGCTTTCGAAATGTAGTTAATCGTGCCCGAAGTCGAGTTACGACCCGACAGTGTTCCCTGAGGACCTTTCAGAACTTCGATCCGCGCAAGATCAACCACGTCGGGTGAGCTGCCTTGGTTTTTACCCAAGTAGACACCATCGATGTAGCGACCGGCTGCAGGGTCTAGAGAGATGTTCGGCGCACCATCACCAATACCCCGGATAACAAACGCCGTCGATGACGTACCTTGAGGCGAACCATAGCCGTTAACGCCGACTACTTCGTTGATCATGTCCAAGTTGCTGTAGATACCGCGATCTTGGATGTCTTTTTCAGTCAGTGCCTCTATCGAAATGGGCGTATCCTGAAGGCTCGCTTCGCGACGTTCCGCTGTCACTACGACCTCTTCAAGCTGTGCAAATGCCGTTTCTGCTGTCATCACGGCCATTACGGCTGTAGCTAATAGCGTCTTTGGGCTCGATGGCTTCATGGTTTTGACCTCTTTTTAGAGTTATTTAGTTAAGAACTACNTAATCATATTAAAGATATGACACAAACTATGTCATATCAATATTTCCTTTAATTACCGCCTTTGGTCGCCGTTTTGAGTGAACGCNCCTTTGCGCGACCGCCAACAGAACGAATGATAAGTAGTACTTTGTCATTATTCTGTCACGATAGTGTCTCTCAGGCGCGAGATAGAGGGAATGGCTGTTTCACTCTGTGTTTAGAACAAACGGACTACCTCAAATGAGGTCAATTTGCCGGTGTAATTCACCTGCACCTGACTCTTCGGTGCTGCTAGTGCGGGACATNAGGTTAAAACNGGGATAAAGTTTGGNTGCAGTTTTGGTGGCGTAGGNNCAACAACATGAAAGCTCTGGTATTCAACGGGCCTCGCGATATCCGCTTTGAGACCTACCCTGACCCGATGTTAAAGACCGAAAACAGCGTCATCATAAATGTCGAGCGCTGCAGTATCTGTGGCTCGGATTTGCATATGTATCACGGCGACAACCTCGGTAAGGCGAGCTACAGCGATGGTGTACAGCCGTTCTGCGTTGGTCACGAGTTTACGGGTGAAATTGTCGAGGTCGGTAAGCAAGTGCACCGATTCAAGGTGGGGGACAAAGTGCTGGCCTCCGGGGGGGCGCCCTGCGGNGAATGCTCCCACTGTTTATCGGGTCATGCGCAGNTGTGTGACGGGTGGACCGCATTTGGCCTCAGCACGGGCTTGAATGGCGGGCAGGCAGAGTATGTGAATGTNCCCATGGCGGATCTCACATTGCAGCCCATTCCANAGGGTATTANCGCTGAGCAAAGCATCCTACTCACAGATGCGATGTGCACAGCGTATTTCGGTTTGACGCGAACGGGTTTGCTGCCCGGAGAGACGGTNGCCGTTGTNGGCCTGGGNCCCATTGGTCTAATTGGTGTTGAGCTTGCCTTCATACTGGGCGCCTCCGAGGTATTCGCAATCGATCCCGTTGCCAATCGTCGCTCGCACGCTGCAGGCTTGGGTGCGACAGCGCTGGACCCCGCTCAGGCATTGCCGATCATTATGGACAAGACAAAAGGCGCAGGTGTNCCNAGAGTGTTCGANGCATCGGGTGCCAAAACTGCCGTTGAACTAGCCATCAAAATTGCTGGTCGAGGGAGCACCGCGTCATTTATCGGGCTACCTCAGCCCGATGTGCAATTGCCTATGCTCAAGGTGTTGTTCAAGGACATCACGATTCGCGCGGGCGTGGCATCGGTAATTGACCAATGGCCTCATCTCATTCCACTGCTGCAACACGGCAGGCTCAAAGCCGAAGGCTTGTTCTCCCACACGATGGATTTATCGGAAGGGGCAGAGGCCTATCGACTCTTTGATGCGCGCGAGGACAACGTCGTCAANATCATGATGAATGTCTGACCTTTGCGATCAGCCACGTAAGACGAGCGAAAAACGAGGCTNTTGCTAANCAGACTTGNCCCTCNTGNCCGTGTTGGCAGGTGTCTGGGTGCCTTCAGNAGGANGAANCNTAAGTGGNGACTCTATGGTNAGTCCGGTAAGCCGTGTACCAAGGTGATCGTTTACAAGTAAGGCATTTGAATGGTGGAGCTATTATCAACCCGAATTTCAGCCCCNTTGATGTGGCGTGATTCGTGACCNGCCAGGAAGTANATGACNTCGGTAACCGCCTCGGGCTCACAGGCAAAACCGAAAGCTTTCATGGCCTGATGCGGCTCCATTTCGGGGAANGTCCCCTCCATGTTGTTNGTCATGTCCGTNAGGATGCCNTCGGGGTGGACGCTGTTGCATCGAATGGGAAGCTGATTGGTCTGGCAGTGAACAGCGACGCTCATGGTCAGGCTGCGAACGGCGGCNTTCGCCGCGCCGTAAGCGATGAAGTGCGGGTAGCCTGCAAGTGCCGACGANGAAGAGATNTTGATAATNGAAGCCGCGTCACTCTTTTTGAGTGCGTCCAGCAAAAANTTCATGCCCAGGAATACGGAGGTACTGTTGACCTCCATCATGCGCTTGTAGTCTTCAGTCGATGAGGTCTCGATCGTGTAGGTCATNAAAATCGCCGCGTTGTTGACCAAGACNTCGAGCTTTCCGTGCTCCGATACTGTTGCTTCTGCGAGAGCCTGCCAGTCGGTCTCGCTCGTCACATCGCAGGTGCGATAGCTCACGCAGTCNTGCTCGAATAAACCATCGGGAAGCCGAATATCAGTNCCGATGACAACATAGCCGTTCTCGGCAAACTTCTTGACGGTCGATTGACCCACACCNCCCGCTGCACCGGTGATGATGGCGACTCGCTTATCTGATTGCGACACAACTGATCTCCTGATTGCCATCCATGACCCTAATGGTCGCGGATTGGTATCGCTGTAGAGTGCCAACGCTANGGGACGAACTGCAAGCACTCTTCGCCGCACAAATGGACCATATACGACAAGACAATCCCTCTGAGAATCGTTGACACCTGCGACGCGAGCGGAAAGAGTAGGGTGAACAGTCTCGTGAACAATAAGGAAAAAAATATGTTGTTGAGAGATAAGGTCATCGTCATCAGTGGCGTTGGNCCCGGGTTAGGGCAGNCNCTNGCAAAAATGGCTGCGCAAGAAGGCGCCTCAGTCGTGCTCGGTGCGCGAAGCCAGGATTTTCTTGATGCGGTGGCGGANGAGATCCGAGCTGGCGGCGGTAAAGCGGTTGCCCTGAGTACTGACGTGACCTCCACAGACCAATGNCAAGCCTTGGTTGAGGCAGGTGTCGAAGCCTTCGGTCNAATCGATGGTTTAGTCAACAGCGCCTATGCACACGGTGATTGGGCGACGGCGGANGTCTCTGATCCCGATAAAATGGGTGATGTCATTAATGTTATCTGCCAAGGCGCACTTCGAATGGCGCAGGCCTGTGCGCCTCACATGCAAGCCACTGGGGGTGGATCCATCGTTAATGTGTCCACCATGTCGACGGTTAAACCTTTTGCGGGCGAGACCATGTATGCCGCGGGGAAAGGTGCACTTAACGCGCTCACTCGTCACATGGCGAATGACTTCGGCAAATTTTCGATTCGCGTCAACGCGCTCCGCATGGGTTGGATTGGTGGGGCACCNGTTTACGCGTTTATTGACTCTCAGGTGGCCGCGGGGGCTGACCGCGATACGGTGGTCAGTAGCATCACAGATCGCATCCCTTTGGGCGTGATTCCCCCAGAGGGCGATTGCGCCAAAGCCGTTCTCGCATTCCTTTCCGATTACTCTGCNGTGATTACGGGAAGTTCGGTCGATGTGAACGGCGGCGAGTACATGGCCCCGTAGTTCTTGTTGGTGCTGGATAAGGCGGTTGAAAGGAGAGAGGCATGACCGAAGACGAAAAGTTAGCAGTAGACCCCAACGCGATTGTGCGCTCCATTACCGTACCGATCGCCGCNTCGGCTCAGGTCGTGTGGGATGTGTTGGTCGATTTTGACCGCTACANNGAGTGGAACCCCTTTTGCGTNGAGGCNTCGGGNGTGCTCGAAGTGGGTGAACCACTGTCGATGAAGCTCAAAAGCTANACGGAGGAGGGGCAGTACTTCGATAACGTCGAGTTCATCACNGAAATTGANGAGCCCCGTCTCGTGTCATGGTCAGCACCCTGGGTCGACGAGTGGCCCTACCCGGCGCGACGCGATCAGTTCGTTNTTTCTACAGGCCCTGATAGCTGCGAGTACTACTCGACGGACGCCTTTTTAGGGCCTCATGGTATCCANGTNATGCGTTTTGCAGGGCCNTGGGTGAAGCGTGCCTTTGATGACACGGCCCATGCGCTNAAGGCTTANGTTGAGGGTGCCTAGTTAAGAANCTTCNCNANGTTCTCNTCGGAGTCAAAAGCTCAAAAGTAAGCGGCGATNTATNTCGAGAACTGAGCCGCAATNCCNTCAGCATCNAANCCAAAATCNGCGAGTTGATAGTGATGCTCAGGGCGACTTTCNCGNTCATTAAAGGCTCGCCAGTGTGCCATTTCCGCCAGGGTCTCAGAGGTGAGTTCCAAACCCGCAAATTCGTAGATTTTCCGAATCTCCATCTCTGGGTTCCTCACCGTATCCATGAAGTAGAGATCAAGATAGGGCGCTTCAGGGTGTGCAGATCGGTAGTTCATTGTTTTGGCCAGTCCTTTTGCCCACTTTTCTGCCCAGTCTTGCGCGAGCGTTGGCGCGTCAAGCACATCAGTGAAGGGCTGTGCTAAGGCAGCCATCATGCTGCCGTAGGACGGGATGACATCGACAGGNTGGCGGTGTGTCTGCACGACGGCCGCGTCAGGGAAGCGCTGAAACAAAAATTGGGGATAGTGGAGGTGGTGCGGTGTTTTTAGTAACCATCTCGTTCCGGTTTGTCCTTTCCTACGCTTCTGCCACTGCAAAAACTGAAGGCACCGGTAGAGGTAGTCATAACCNGCCGATTGGTCTTGCTCGTAAAGCCAATTCCCGAACTCCGGAATGTGGGCATAGCACTCCGGTACCGTGCTCATAAACGAGTGCTCGAGCAGCATGATCTCTTCGTCAGGTGCTCGCGCATCCATCGGATGGATGGCGGCAAGCTCTGGCGCCGCTTCCAGCATGGCGGCCACCTCGGCCTCTGAAATGCTGATGCGCTGATCCTCACGCTCGAAATCGTCNGTAAGCGGCACAGGTTGTCTAACTTCGTACCAAATGGGGGCAAGCAATGATGTGTCGGTAGCGATGGTGCGATGCAACATGGTAGTGCCGGTTCTGGGTAAACCNACAACAACAATGGGACGCTCAACGGTCTCCTCAAGAATCTCAGGATGCCGCTCAAACCAGGCCTCCATGCGGAGGCGATTCGTGAGTAGATCACTGAGTCTTGCAGCATGGAAACCAATACCCACTTCGTTGAGCGACGCCTCGGTGNTGAGCGCGTTCAGCAAACGGTCGAACAAGGGCTCAAAACATTGGTCGACAAACGCTGAGCGTTCGGCTGCTTTCATTGCCTGGGTAAAAAGTTCCTGTTTATTTAACATCACTGATTAGCCCGCAAAGTTTACTGTTTAGCCAGCGCCGTCAGCGGCACGATAGCCACCTCGGGGTGCACCGGATCATCGGTCCCAACCCAACGGAAACACAAGGTGCCCTCGGTATGACCTGCCGTGGATAATGCGTTCGTTGCGTTTGTTGTAGCCGGGGTCACGATGAGTGTGACCGAGCCATCTGCATTCACCTCTGCCGTGTGTTTATTGATGGAGATCCGGTGATATCGATAGTCGAGCGACTCCATCCAGTAATTATCGACCTGCAGATTCCAGGTATGGCACTCGGGGATGCGTTCGAGTCGGATGCGGAAGGCTTGATCCCTGTTCAGTCTAAAGTGACCGTGGTAGTAGAGAATATTGGGGTCCCCACCCACTGACTGACAAAAGGACTGATCCCACAAGGGTAGGGTGTTGGGGTTCTCGATGATCTGTTGGCTCCAGCGAGCGAACAACCCCAAGGTGTTCTTATAAAACGCAATGGCCTTGTCAAAGTTGGCCGTGGCGGTAGCTAAGTTGAGAGGCTCGGGTGTTGCTCCGCTGTCGCGCCGCCGAATCTGGAATATCGCCGGGCTCTCTGTGGCCCGATCCAAAAAGGTTTGTCGAATAAGCAGTGACTCGCTGTCTTCATCGATCGGTAGCCAGTTGCCCTCGTGCTCACGCCGGCTTATAACGATTTGGAAGGAGCCATCGTCAGCGGTTATCAGCGCGTTGCTATCGAGAAACCCGGTTTCAATTTGTTTGAAGTTCTCTGCATAACTACCCTTGCTGGTGGCCATGCTGATGTAGTCGACCGTCCCCCGGTGACCGGTGAGCAGGTAGTCATAGCGTCCATCGATGACGGCTTTCTCGTAGATGTTATCGGGGTTATCTGCGCCAATCTTGATGGTCTCGTGCGATGGTTTATAGAGTTCTGGAAACTCGGGGTCGTTGAACTCTACGTACCACTCGAGCGCTGCGCGGGCGATACGCGATAGGTATCTGAGGCCTTCCGCCTGTGTTTGCTCATCTTGTGGAACCCCGTCTGCAGTGAGCAGTTCGCCCGCCTGTTTAAGCGTATCGCAGAAGGCTTCCCACTGGGCTCGGCTGTCACTCATGGCGCGGATTACGTTTGCTCGGTAACCAATCCGGGTGCGCTGCCTATCTGTTCGATAGCGAGTACCCCGTCACTCGACGAGAGAAATAGATTGGACATCAAGGTGTACTTTGATACACGCATCTTCCATTCACCGTTCACTCGCGCGTACACGTCTTCGTAGTAGCCACTCATCAGTTGTACTTGACGGTTTTCTGTCTCCAGAAGCTGAAAGCGCATGCGCCAGCGGCCGGTCGCGTTATCGGGTCCGGTCATTTCAATTTCCGGAGCGGTGCCGTGATGCATGTCAACGTGGGTTGGGTGGCAGGCCAGCGAATCAAAGACCTCCATGAAGGCGTCCATGTCTGTGAACTCACCGATGAAGCCGAAATCGATGAGGAAATCATCCTCGTCGTAGCAGGCGCGCATTCCCGCCAGATCACGCGTATCACAGGCGAACCACCACCGTGCTTTGAGGCGCTTGATTGCCTCGATATCCTCGAGGGCTTGTACCCTCGAGGCTAGGTCAGACGCGACAGTCATGGAGATCTACTTGGGCGGCGCGCCATTGACACCGGGCCATCGTGAACCCGATATGGTGTCGGCATGTGGCAGGAATGCGTCGGGATCGAGCGGCTTCGACAAGGTTACCGAGCGATCGAGGAAAATTGGCCACCACAGGTAAGCCGACAACTGCTCACGCATGGGTAGCTTGCTGGCTAGAGGGTCCCAGGGGCTGTCCCGCAGCACTACCTGTCCCTGTACGTTTTCTTTCCAGGCCGTACCGTACTTGCTGGCAACGTGCACAACATGCGGTGGGAAGTCGTAGCCCGTCGCAGGACCACCAATACTGACCGCCCGAGACACCTTGATCCACCACTCGTTCTGGACGAACTCATCGCCCGGATCGGTGGGGCCTTCACTGATGCCATCGAACTCGAGGAAGGTATATCCCTGGTGGGTGCACTTTGCCCGCACCATGGGCCCAAGGCGGTGGTAGTCGATGTCACAGGGGTACTTGGGCTGACCGTTCATTTCCTGCGAGATAAAGATGGCAGACTCCTGATCGATCCCGTATCCGAGGGTGTATTCACCCTCGACACCGTCAAA
Organism: Halieaceae bacterium; assembly: GCA_002691565.1. GTDB lineage: Bacteria > Pseudomonadota > Gammaproteobacteria > Pseudomonadales > Halieaceae > Luminiphilus. The sequence continues at coordinate 1,071 of NZIH01000037.1, read as the reverse complement.
ATCTGCATTCACGGTGGTTACCACGCCGTACTCGGGTACGTCGGGTACCGGAAAGTTATAAACGGTAAGGTTTACGTTCGGCTCCTTACCCACCGTGATGCCGGGCGGCAGCAGCGCGGCAATCGCCTCTGGATCCGTCCGATAGTGGATCTTCAGCATTGGCCAGTTGATGATGTCGCCGGTGTTACCCATTGGGGCTTGTTGTTCACTCATTTTATTATTCCTTTTGCCCTTAATTTGCTGTTGTTAACCGACCGATTCGGGAACCGGCGTGGTTTTGTTAATGATCATCTCGGCGCGGCGCTGAACCTTTGCCTTGCTTTCATCGGTGTGCTCGAGCAGCCAGAAGTCACCGTTAGGAATCCCGGCCAAAGCCATTTCAGCGACTTCATCAGGGTGCGTGGTTTTTAGGTCAAAACCAAACTCTTCGGCCATGCGCTTCATGTCTTCAACCGAATTGATGCCGGTCTCATTGCCCGTCACACCCTTGTCAAATTCCTCGGGACGCACCCGACCTGAATTGAACAGTCCTGTCTCGACCACATGTGGACCGGGAAATAAAGCGCTCACCACGACGGGCAGGCCGCCCATTTGGACCTGGTAATGCAGGTTTTCGGTAATGGTGTGCACGGCGGCCTTGGTCGCCGTGTAAATGGGTACATCGGGCAGTACGGTGTAAGCACCGTTACCGGACCCTGTGATAATCATGTGTGTTCGATCTGTCCGCATAATCAGGTAAGGCATGAACACGTTGATGCTGTTCACTGCACCCCAAAGATTGACGTTAAAACACCACTGCCAGTCTTTCTCGGAGAAACCCCAGAGGGGGCCGGCTTCGCCGGCGCCGATACCGGCATTCGCAAAGACCAGATCGACTTGTGAGAAGGCTTCCAGGGATGCATCCAGCAGGCCCTGTAAGCTCTCGGTCGACGTGACGTCGCAACGCTCAACCCGGTACGGAATATTTTCTGCAGCAAGGTCTGAGGCAACGGCTTCCATGGCACTCGCGTCAACATCACCTATGACGACATTGGCGCCTGCCCGTCCTAGACCGAACGCGATCGAGCGTCC
>NZIH01000036.1 GCA_002691565.1 Halieaceae bacterium | reverse complement strand
GCGCTGGATGGCCGGTGTGTACATGAGCGATGTCGACACCACTCACATTGGTGAGTTCCAGTACATGTCGACGAATGATGCGTTCAGTGAGCACATTGTGAACTACTTCGGTTCGGGTGACCCCTTCCAGGTCGGTAACACCACCATTCCGGACACCGCAGGAACGAATACCACGGGTCCACGCAGCCCGCTGACGACGTTCTACAACGACTTTGGTCGTAGTGAAGAAGAAACTGCGTTCTTCGGCGAAGTGTCCTTCGACTTGACCGATGACTTAACCGTTGCATTGAGTGCTCGTCGCTATGATCTGAAGTCGCAGCTGCAAGGTGCATCAAACTTCTCGTTTGGTTGTCGTTATGGCGCGCCATTCACCGATCGTGACACACCGGCAGGGGCCGGCTTCGGTAACGCCGAGGTCACACCTGATGGACGCTGTAACAGTAATGCCTTCAGTAACGATGTGACTGCGCGTCTTCTGACACTGGGTGCCTACGCTGCATCTGGCGACGACAACATCATCCTGAACGCGACTAGCCCTAATGGTGCTCGTGACATGTTCCGTGGTGGTGGTAGCAACGCAGCCACATTAGCGGCGATCCAAAATGGCAACCTCGATATCAGTGATATCTCCAGCGACGGATCAACGGAAGAAGAAGACACCATTGTCCGCCTGTCACTCAACTACAACCTGTCTGACGACGTGATGGTTTACGGTATCTACTCAGAGGGCTACCGACCTGCAACGCAGAACCGTAACGCGGGTCAGCTAGCGGCNAANCAGAGCGGCGTATATGAAGNCTATGTGGTGCCAGCGGTTGCGGTTACCGATACGCTCGAGAACATCGAGTTTGGTATGAAGGGCGAGTTCCTTGATCGCACACTGCGATTAAATGCCAGCTTCTACATGACCGAGATCACGGATCTGCAGGTTTCTCGTTTTGACCCATCTAACGTGGCCTTCCTGGTCTTCATGGAGAACGTGGGTGATGCGGAGTCAAACGGTATCGATGTTGATTTCCAGTGGGCTGCCGGCAACAACCTGTTGATCTCAGGTGCTGCCAGCTTCCTCGATACGGAAATTACACGCCTGAACTCGCAGTTGCAGGGTGTCGCGGTACCTGTCGGATCGGAGTTGCCTTTAGCGCCCCGCTTCTCAGGTAACATCCGAGTTCGTTACGACTACGAAGTGGCTAGCATGGGTGCAAATGGCTACGTAACAGCAGCGCTGACACACCGCGGTGAGTCAGTTGCAGGCATCGTAGGTAGTGCGGCGTTCATGGATGACACTGGTGTCCTTGCCTATGGTGGCGCGTCCGGTCTTGGACTGCAGAATGAGGGTGGTACGTTCGGCACGGTTAATGACCGTACTGGGAATCTCCCAGCGAACACCCGCTTCGTTAACGAGTCTGCAACCATGATCAACCTGAGCGCAGGTCTTGAGAAGGATAACTGGCTGGCAGAGGTCTATGTTCGCAACCTCACGAGTGAAGAAGGTGCGATTGTGCAGACGGCGGGTAAGTTTACGCCTGAAGCTACGGTCAACCGACCCAGAACGCTTGGTTTGAGACTCTCTTACCGCTTCTGATTTAGAGCCTAAGTTAGTACCCTACAAAGGGCGGACAATGTCCGCCCTTTTTTGTTTCTACCAAGAAGAAAGTGTATTCAGTGATTGCAGAATCGATTCAACAAGCCCGAGTAGCTATGGGCAAGCGCGCTTATGGCGAGTCTCGAGCCCTACTGAGTGAAGCACTCACGGCTGAGCCCGATAACTTTGAAGCCCGCTACACCCTCGCGGTACTAGAGCGTGCCGAGGGTAATCATGATCAGGCCATAGAAGTCCTAACGGCACTAACCACAGAAAAGCCTGACTTCGGGAGGGGCTTTCAGGAAATCGGCTTGTGCGAGCTTGCCCTAAAGCGCGAGCAACAGGCTGTGGCCGCNTTCGAGGTGGCCGTGGAGCGTGACGGGTCGCTGATCGATAGCTGGAAATTTATAGCCGCGCACTACCGACGGGTAAACGACGCTCGAACGGAGCAAGCGAGCAAGCAAGTCGAGTTTCTTGCAGCGCTTCCCGGTGAACTTCGGACCGTAATCAGCTACCTTGCCGCCAATCGACTTGCTGATGCGGAGCGTCTCTGCCGTTACTTTCTGCAGCAGAATAAAACGCACGTTGAAGGTATGCGGTTGATGGCCGAGATCGCAACGCGAACGGGTGTTTTTGACGACGCCGAATTCCTTCTCGAAACCGTAATGGAGCTCGAGCCTGGCCACCACGATGCCGAAATCCAGCTGACTCACGTCCTGCTTCGNCGCCAACGCTTTCATAAGGCGCACGCGCGAGCAAAGTCGTTGTATCAACGTTTCGATCAACCACCCCAACAGGTCCAAGCGCTCTACGCTTCGGTTTGTTTTGGTGTGGGTGAGAATGACGAGGCCATTCGGGTGTATCAGAAGATGATCAGAGGAATGCCCAATGATCCAGCATTGAGGGTATCTCTAGCACACATCTACAACGCCACAGGCGAGTCTCATCTCGCAATCGACCTTTTCAAGCAAGCTTATGAGTTGAACCCGAGCTTTGGGGATGCCTTTTGGAGCCTGGCGAACACCAAGTCCTATCGATTTACTGACGATGAAGTCACTGCCATGACCGAACGTTTGAGTCTTGACGCGACGCCAGAACTTGACCGAATTCAAATGCACTTTGCTCTCGGGAAAGCTCACGAGGACAGCCACAATTTCGCTGCGGCCTTTGACAACTATCAGCAAGGCAACGCGCTTAAGCTAGCAACGTCTAATCACAGCCGGCAGCAACTGGATATTCGTGTCTCCACCCAGTTGGACGTCTGCACAACCTCGTTATTTGATCGCCTGCGGGACGTCGGTCACGACGCGCCCGATCCGATCTTCATAGTGGGACTGCCTCGTGCAGGTTCAACCCTACTCGAGCAAATACTGGCGTCGCACTCGAAGGTTGATGGCACGATGGAGCTACATGACATCCTGGACCTTGCAAAGCGTTTGCGGGGTCGTGATAAAGCAAGCGACCCAAGTCCGCGTTACCCGCGCATTTTAGGTGAGCTACCCGCTGAGCGATTTGAGCAGTTCGGNAAGCAATTTATTGAAGACACCCGCGCATATCGGGGGTCCGCGCCCCACTTCATTGACAAGATGCCCAACAACTTTTTCCACGTGGGTCTTATTAAATTGATCCTTCCCAACGCAAAAGTCATCGACGCTCGCCGACATCCGATGGCCTGCTGCTTCAGCGGGTACAAGCAATTGTTTGGTGAGGGACAGGAGTTCTCTTACGGGTTAGAGGAGATTGGCAACTACTACAAACAGTACGTCGATCTCATGAACCATTGGGATGAGGTATTACCCGGTTTTGTCTTGCGAGTTCAGCATGAGGACGTCATCGACGACCTCGAGACTCAGGTACGGCGTATTCTGGACTTCTGTGGGCTCGAATTTGAGGCTTCCTGCGTGGAATTCCACAAGACCAAACGCACCGTGCGAACACCAAGCGCGGCGCAGGTTCGCCAGCCCATCAATACATCAGGGGTNGACCAGTGGCGTAATTTTGAAGAGCACCTCGCCCCGCTGAAACAGGCCCTGGGTCCGGACCTATTAGACGCGTACGGTATAGATCCACCTAGATGATCTTCTCCTCCAGCAAAAAATTTATCTTTTTTGCCGTACCGAAAACCGGAACCCACGCGGTCAGAGAGGTGTTACGCCCTCTGCTTGGTCGCGAGGACTGGGAGCAACAAATGCTNACGGGGCAAATGCTGTCACCCGTTCCNGANATCGCTGCTATCGGGCATGGTCATGTTTCTTACCAGCAACTCNTAGACNCGGTTGGCCAGGACCGGGTGGCGAGCTGCTTTAGCTTTGCCATTGTTCGCCATCCCATCGATCGCTTCATGTCAGTCTGTGCTTTCCTTGCTCGAACGGACCCAAGCTACAGCGAAGACCCTGTCGGATGGGCCAAACGTGCCTTCGGCTTTGAGCGCTTTCGTCAACGCGTTTTAGTTCGACCCCAATCCGAGCTCCTAACGAACGATAACGGTGAACTTGCGCTTTCCTTTATCGGGCGGTACGAACAACTAGACAATGATCTCAATCTCATATGCCGCGAGCTAGGCGCGCCTTTCGCTCAGCTGAACCGCAGAAACGTAACGTCAAACAAAAAGCCTGAGATCTACCGTGACATAGATTTTCTGCGCGAAGTAGAAACGTTCTACACCGATGACTTCAACCTACTAGGGTACGACCGGAGCTGAATTCAGCGACCCGCCGCGGGCGCAAGGCTGCCGCAAGAATGCGTTGATTGATGATCGGGTTTATCCCAACCTGATTCGACGAAGTCACCAATACACGCGGATCTGGTTCCAGCTGAGAGGCCGTTCGCTCGAGGATTGCTCGGTAATGCGGAAACGCTGCATCGTTTAGGCCGTGCAAGCTCCAAATCTCCCGCCAATCATGGACCAAGTCGAGCAGTAGGTGCCTGTATCTCAGCATCATCGAAGGATCATTCGTCTCATTAGCTTCACAGTCCTCTAGGACTTGCTCGACGATCGCTAGCATTTCCCCGGGCGCCATTACCGGGGCCACGGGAAACTGCTCTGTGCGAAGTCTGGGTATCAGGGACGCGTCGTAATTGATTTCTATAGGGGGCGACTGATGTGCAGATCGCACGCTACGCCAAAATCGAGATGACCCCGCGAGGTCTATGACCAAATGCACCCGTGACAGTGTACTGCTGTTGACTACCCGGTGCCGGCGCCAGGAGTCAAATAACCAGCTTTGACCCACGGACATGTGCACCGATTCATCTCCGCAATAAAAAATAACGGACGGGTCCGTCACGATCGGGACGTGAATGCGGACACGGCTCACCCAGTGATAATTAAAGTCCACGTGCTCCGCCACTTGTGCGCCCGGGGCAAGGCGCATCAGCCGTGACCTCGCCACGACCTCACCAAATGATGCAACCGTCTGGTGAAGGTAAGGGCTTGCGCGAAGCGCTTGCGTTGCCTGCATCGCGCCGTCAAATGCGTGGTTCATTTCGCCGTTCACTGACACCAGTGGCACAGCAGAATTGCCGGGCAAACCTGACGGGTGGTCAAGCCAAAAGTCCTCCGGCAACGCTGCCACTTCACTGGCGAGCAACTGACTATCAAAGCGCCACGGTAGCTGGAGGAAGGGCTGATTAAATTCCATGGCGGCATTACGCCATAAAGAAGGAAAAGATGACAGGCTCCAAGCGATTTCAATTGAATACTTTGGGCTCAAAGTATTACACTTGCCTTCCCTTGAGGATGACCCGGACGATGCAGAAAGGCGACTTACCTGATCACGTACTGGTGGCACTGCGAAGAATTATCCGAGCGACCGATTTACACTCGCGTCAACTGGGTAAAAAGACTGGCTTGACCACCCCACAGCTTGTGATAATTCAGGCCGTCGGCGATTTAAAAGACCCGACCGTCTCGGACATTGCGAAAGCAGTCAGTCTCAGCCTCGCAACCGTCACCACCATACTCAATCGATTGGAACGCAATGGCGTAATCAACCGCGTACGATCGTCCGTGGACAGGCGCAGAGTGATTGTTACTTTGACAGAGGAAGGTCAGGATCTGAAGCGCTCTGCACCCAAGCCACTTCAAGATAGCTTTGTTGATCGATTCACTTCGTTGGAGTCTTGGGAGCAGCATCTTATTGTTGCGTCGCTAGAGCGCGTTGCAGCCATGATGGATGCGGATGATCTTGATGCAGCGCCGCTACTCGCCAGCGGTGACTCCGTCATTTAAGAATCGAGTAAACCTATGCGCCGTCTGATTTAACCAAGGACTGCATCACAATCGAAAAATCATCTCGACCGAGACCGGCAGCCTGCAGTGATTGATACACCTCACTTGCACGACGCCCGAAGTCAGCGTCAACGGACGACTGCTCAGCCAGTTCAATGGCCAGACCCAAATCCTTTGCCATCAAGTCCACCATAAAACCCGGCTTGTAGTCGTTACCCGCTGGCGCACCGTCCATAACACCGGGCCAAGGGTTGTACACCTGAAGCGACCAGTTATTGCCCGAACTCGCCTTCATAATCGCTGACTGAACCGAGGGGTCCAAGCCATTGGCGGCACCGATGGCCAGGGCCTCGCAGGTGCCGATCATGTGGATGGCCAAAAGCATATTATTGGCCGCCTTGGCCACCTGTCCCGCACCGTCAGGTCCAGCGTGAAAAATCTTTTCCTCGTTTCCCATCGCCTTAAGCACGTCTTTCGCACGGAGAAATGCCTCGGCTGTACCACCACACATAAATGCCAGCGTTCCAGCCTGTGCCGCCGCGACGCCACCGGAAACGGGCGTATCCATGAAATCAATCCCGCTGTCGCGCGCGGCCACATGAAGCTCGCGGGCAGTGGCTGCGTCAATCGTGCTTGCATCGAGTACAAGGGTTCCCTTGGGCAAATGAGAAAAAACGCCTGTATCACCCAGCATGACCGACTTGACGTGCTTACCTGCAGGTAGCATGGAAAAGACGACGTCAGCGCCCGATGCAGCATCGGTAGCAGAAGGCGCTGCTACCGCGCCAGCGCCTACCGCGTCCGAAAGTGCGGACTCAGACAAATCAAATGCGGTTACAGCCCACCCATTGTTGAGCAGATTCTTTGCCATGGGTCCGCCCATATTCCCAAGACCAATAAACGCGACCGTTGGCATTGAATTTCCTTCCGATATTTAAGTTAGTGAGTCATTACTACCACGGATAATCCATGTTTGGTGCACCATCGGCTTCTTTGAAAAACGACTCAAGCAAGTCGTCAGGCACGTCTTGAACAGCGTCAAATTGCCACTTTGGCTGACGGTCCTTATCGACCAACAGCGCCCTGACACCCTCAGCAAACTCGGGATGCCGCATGATGTTTGCTCCCAAACGCAACTCGGTATCGAAGACTTCCTTCAACGAGTAATCAACAGAATCATTTAACTGTCGGAAAATCCACGCAGCGGCGAGTTTCGAGCCGTGAGCAAACCCGTCTCGTGCTTTTTGCAGCCACGCATTGTCACCGTCGTAAGCCAACAGCCGGTCGGATATCTCTACCAAATCATCGCCCGCCATTAGCGCATCAATCTCCGGCATTAGGGGCTCAACCACGCCTGCAGGTATTTCGGCGCTTGGTGTCATTCTCAAAATAGCGTCAACAATCGCTGTATTAGCCTCTGGGTTCGTCGTCCATTGCGCACTTGCGAGAGCGGCCATGACGTCGTGTCGCTGTTCATGCGCGAGGAAAACATCACCGAGATTGGCAAAAAGCGCATCCGCGGCATTGATGTGTGCGGAGGTCAACGACAGGAACCGCCCAATCATCCCGGGGGTCCGATTCAAAAAGTAGCTGCCGCCCACGTCAGGGAATAAGGCGATGGTAATCTCGGGCATGCCAATGCGAGTTCGTTCGCTCACGACACGGTGGCTGCAGCCCGCCATAACACCCATACCACCGCCCATGACGACACCGTGCCCCCAGCAGATAACCGGCTTAGGGTAGGTGAAAAGNACATAATTCATCTGGTACTCGCGCGCAAAAAAGTTCTCCGCGTAANTACAGGGACCACCTGGGTTTTCAATAGAAGACCGCCGCAGCTCATGTACGTCACCGCCCGCGCAGAACGCTTTCTCACCTTCACCGTCGATATAAATGGCGGCGATAGAATCGTCGTCAGCCCACTCAAGCAGCTTACCNAGCATGATTTCAATCATCTCGGCATCGAGTGAATTGAGAATACGGGGCACGTTCAAGGTCAGTCGACCCACTCGCCGATCGCCTTCACCCAAGGTTGAAACTACTACAACTTCTTCGCTCATCGGTTCTTCCACTCTGGCGCACGCTTTTCTAAAAAGGCGTTTACACCCTCTCTTTGATCTTCCGTTGAAAATAGCGCGACAAACTCGTCACGCTCCGCTACCAATCCGGCGCCAATCGCAAGGTCTCGCGCGGAATGAATAAGCCTTTTACAGGCGGCAATCGATGTTGGACTTTGATCTGAGGCGCGTTTGGCCAAATCGATGGCTGTTGCCAGTGAAGAGCCCGGCTCAACAACCTCCTCCACCAGACCGAGCGTCATGGCTTTATCAGCGGACACTCGCTCACCACAAAGAATCATTCGCTTGGCCCAGCCTTCACCGACCAGCTGTGCGAGTCGCTGAGTTCCCCCCGCGCAAGGAAGTAGCCCGACTCGGGCCTCTGGCAGAGCAAGGGCTGCATGCGACTCCGCAATCCGGATATCACAGGCCAGCGCCACCTCCAGACCACCCCCCATGGCGTAACCATTAATTGCGGCGATCGAGACCCCCCGGTAATCGGCAAGCGTCTCAAACGCGGCACCAAAGGCTTCACCCATAGCGCCCGCAGCAACGGGATCGCCACTGGCAAATTGATTCAAATTCGCACCAGCCGAGAAGAATTTCTCACCTTGACCGGTGATCACCAAAGCACGCACATCAGACCTGCCATTGAGGTCATTAACAACAGCCTCAAGCGCCGGAAGGCTCTCGAGGTCCCAGGTATTGGCCGCAGGGTTATTAATGGTGACAACGGCAATCCCATCGCTGATTGACACCAGGACCTTGTCACTTGGACTCATTGGATCACCTCCAGCGCGCCGTCCATCAGCGCTTGTCGTGAAATAATGACCCGCATAATCTCATTAGTGCCCTCAAGAATCTGATGCACTCGGGTATCGCGAACATAACGCTCCATCGGGTATTCACGGATGTAGCCATAGCCACCAAACAATTGAAGTGCATCGTTGCAGACCTTAAAACCCGCATCGGTGGCAAAGCGTTTTGCCATCGCGCAATACGTCGATGCATTGGGATCATCGTTATCCAGCTTACTGGCTGCCAATCGGATCATTTGTCGCGAGGCGACGAGCTCTGTGAGCATGTCGGCCATCTGGAACTGCGTGTGCTGAAACTCGGCAATGGCCGAGTTAAACTGTTCTCGGTCTTTGACGTAAGCGGCAGCATCGACAATCGCTTGCTGCGCCGTACCCACGGAGCAGGTCGCGATGTTAATACGACCACCATCGAGTCCTTCCATGGCTATGGAGAAACCCTGACCCTCTTCACCTAATCGATTCGTTGCTGGGACACAGACATTATCAAAGCTGATTTGCCGAGTGGGCTGCGCATTCCAGCCCATCTTGCTCTCTTTCTTGCCATACGTGATTCCCTCTAGATCGGCCGGCACGAGAAACGCGGTAATGCCCCTGGCTCCGCTGTCTCCGGTACGAGCCATAACGACGAGGACGTCTGTGTCGCCAGCGCCGGAGATGAATACCTTGCTACCGTTAAGTCGGTAGCTATCGCCGTCTCTCGTTGCTGTGGTGCGCAGAGAGGCCGCATCCGAACCAGCGCCTGGCTCCGTCAGGCAATAGGACGCTAGCGTCTCTCCAGCCACAAGCGATGGACACCAGTTATCGATAACCGATTGCTGACAATATTTGCCAATCATGGCTGTCGCCATGTTGTGTATGGTCAAGAACGCCGCTGTCGTTGTGCAACCTCTCGCAAGCTCCTCAACAATCAGACTCGCATCGAGGCGCGGCATCCCCAGCCCTCCGGCATCGACTGGGGTATACATCCCCATGAAACCAAGGTCGCCTGCTGCCTTTAACGCGGGTTTGGGAAAAATTGATGACTCATCCCATTGCGCCGCATTGGGACGAAACTCTGCCTGCGCAAACTCTCTGGCGCTGGCAACATAAGCTCTTTGCTCTTCGCTTAGTTCAAAATGCATGAGAAGACCTCAAGGTAATACATCAGTGCGCGTACTGTTTCATTTTATCCATGGCGCCTGTCGGTGCTATTGTGCGGGTAGAAACTAAGGTGCGCAAAAGAACGCGACATTCATTTAATAAACTTTACCTACCATGTCCAAACTCACAGCTATCACATCCGATTTTGCCAGAGCCATCGAACAACTAGGCACTGACAATTTTGTACCCACAATCGCGGACGTCTTATGCGGCTTAGCCAATGCCGACGACGCCACCGTCATAGTCTACGGCCACGAAGAGCTGCCCACCATAAGCTTTGCCCGCCCCTTAGCCGGCAAACAAGAAAGTTCGCTCGCAACCTACCTCACTGGCCCCTTTTTACTAGACCCGTTCTACCGAGCCGCCGCCTACGATGGCGAGTTTGGCGTATTCCGCCTAGCCGACCTTGCACCGGCGAGTTTTCGAAGCTCAGAGTATTACAAGAACTGGTACAAACACTGCGGCTATGAAGACGAATGCGGGCTGCTTATCCGCCTTGCCAATGACAACTTCATCAACATATCTATTGGCCTCACGTCTGAGGGTGCCCGATTCCGCGTTGGGCAGGCGAAACTGCTCGCCAGTATTTACGACCTAACCGCCTCCTTGTGTCGCCGACACTTCTCGGAGGTGCTAGAAGCACAGATGAAAACAACCCTTCGCGAGCGCATGCATCGGTCACTAGCAGCATTTGGTGCCAGTGTCCTTACGCGCCGTGAGCGACAGGTGGTAGAGCTGGTGTTGCTCGGTCATAACACCCGATTGATTGCTGAAAAGCTCGGCATCTCTATTGAAACGGTGAAACTGCATCGAAAGCACGCGTACGCCAAATTAGATATCAGTTCGCAAGCTGAGCTCTTCTTCCTATTTATGGAAGCGCTGTCTCACTGGTCAGGCGACCCTGACACCGATCCGCTGATTGCCTACCAAGGAGGTCAGTGACGGTGAGTGGGCTATCGTTGGCAGATGGTTTTGCAGCGCTTAATCGCGGCGATCTGGCTACCGCAGGCGAAGCTTGCAAGCAGGCTCTGGCCATCGATCAGACGCATGTACCCGCGCATTTCTTAGTGGGCCTGGTTGCGCTGGAAGGCAAGCAGCGCCAGGTTGCGCACGAAGCATTCAAATCGGTTGTTAAGCTCGATCGAGACCACGCGGCTGCCTGGGCTCACCTTGCCAAACTCAATGTGGGTGAAGGTAGAATTGCTGCCGCTGAGTCGGCGCTGCGCGAAGTTCGCAGAGTTCAACCGAACGATCCCATGGTGATAGAACTCACAGGTACTGTGCTCAACTCTCTCGGTGAATACGAAGCGGCCGAGCTTTTTTTTGAACGCGCGCATGAAATGTCGCCGCAAAACCCTTCCGCGCTTATGAATCTCGGAAATGTTCGGGTTTTCCTTGGAAAAATTGATGACGCAGTCGCGCTCTTTAAACGTGCCATCGATCTGGAGCCCAACAGTGCACAATGTCACTGGGGGCTAGCCAACTCAGCAAAGGCGAAAGACGACACCCACATCAAAACGATGCAAGGCCTGATTGAATCTGGCCGGCAATCGAAACGCTCACAAGGCTTTTTGCATTACGCCATCGGAAAAGAAAACGAGGATTTAGGCAATTGGCCTGAGGCCTTCTCGGCATTCACTCAAGGCGCACGGGCACGTCGGGAAACCGTCGAGTTTAATGAGGCCGATGAAACTGCCATGTTTGAAGCCATTAAAGAGACCTACACAGCTCATTGGCTGGCTAACTGCCCGGCTGGCGCTGAAGACCCCGCACCCATTTTCGTGTTGGGCCAACCGCGCACAGGAACAACACTCATTGAGCGCGTCATCACCAGCCACTCACAGGTGTATTCGGCAGGGGAGCTTCAGCAGTTTGGTCTGGCGGTTCGACGCGCATCGCGTCACGCCGACCCGAAGCGTTTTTCCAAGGAGCTTTTTATCGCGGCGGCAACTGTTAACCCCGCAGAGATTGGAAACATGTACCTCCGGTCAACCGCAAAGCTCAGAGATAAAAGTCCGTTCTTCGTCGACAAATTGCCCGTCAACTATCTGAACATCCCTCTTATTTTGGCCGCGCTGCCGAAAGCTAAGATCGTCCATCTCGTTCGAGGCCCGATGGACGCCTGCTTTGCTAGCTTCAAGCAGTTGTTTGCAGATGCCTATCTCCACTCCTATGACCAGAGTGAAATGGCGCGTCATCACGCGCGTTATAGGGATTTAATGGCTCATTTCCGGCAGGAGTTCCCGGGCCGCATTGTCGACATCAGTTACGAAGATACTGCTCGAGATTTAGAGCCAAATGCCAGGAAGCTCATAAACGCGCTCAAACTTGATTGGGAAGATGCGTGTTTGAATTTTCATGAGAGCTCATCTGGTGTCGCGACCGCCAGCTCAGTGCAAGTCCGGGAACCAGCACACACGCGATCGATTGGGCGCTGGCGGCGGTACGAGACTGAGCTGCTACCCATGATGGGGGAGCTGACGCGCCTAGGGGTTCCCTTGGACTAGGTCATGGGTATACTCGTCAAGATGGTATTCGAGGTGTAATGCCTCCATAAAACAACGAGAACAGACAACCCAATGGCTCTGCTCTTGAACACATGAGGAAACCACTATGGCAAAGGTATTTGGGGCTAGACCCAACGCACGACTCATTTTGCCCCTTGCTGTCTCGGCGGCTTTAGTAGGCACGGGACCGGCCGTCGCCCAAACACTTGAAGAAGTTGTCGTTACCGCGACTAAGCGTGAGCAGGGCGTCATGGACGTCCCGCTAGCTATTACTGCGCTTTCGGGCGACTTTATCGAAGATACAAACCTCAACGACGTCAAGGATCTGATTTCCTACACGCCTGGCGTNAGCGGNAACTCNCAAGACTCNTANATCGANGCNGTNAGTATNCGNGGNGTNNGAACNCAGGACTTCGGTGTTGGCGGNGANCCATCGTCGGCATTCTTNAANAANGANNTNTANGANGGNCGNAANGGTTCNGCNGTNACNAGNNTNTTNGATNTTGAGCGNGCCGAGGTNNTGCGNGGNCCNCAGGGCTTCTTGTTNGGTCGNAACTCNATNGGNGGNGCNTTNAGCGTNCACACNCGCAANGCTGAGATNGGCGNCGANGATGCCTACATGGACCTTGATTTCGGTCAGCGGGGCCACTTTGTGTTCGAGGGCGCCACGAATATTCCGGTCAACGATAGCTTCGCCATGCGCCTTGCGGGCTATTCCTCAAGCGAGCGTGGATTTGCGAAAAACGTAGCTACCAACCGTCGCGAAATAGAGCACAGCAAAATGGCTGTGCGTTGGTCTACCGCCTTTGAAAGCGACCGGCTATCCATCGATACCGTTGTCGACTATGAAGATCGTGAGCAATCGGGCTCCATGTACCGAGCCATTGACAGTGGCGATATCTGGGATGCATTCGACGGTTACATCGTCGATGACACCACGCTCGATGGCAACAGCGAGCAGATCGACTCAGACCTCGAAGCAGGCGAAGGTGATGACGGACAGTTATTAACGATCGGCGTATTCGTAGACTACGATCTGGGCTTTGCGACCTTAACCTCCAACACAGGCTACAAGGACCACGATTACTACTACTCGGAGGATTACGACGGCACACCGCTTAACGTCAACAACTTCCAGTTCCGTCAGTCGGGCCAGTACTTCCAACAGGAGTTGCGTCTGACGGGTAATGATGAGGGCCCTCTTGGGTGGTACGCGGGTGTCTCTTATTACGATGAAGATCTGGACGCCGAGTTTGCGGCGATTGGCTCAGAAGACCTAATGTGTCAGTACTACTTGAACTACTACGCCGAATACTACGGCTATGAGTTCTACAGCGGGTGCTCCGACTACTACACTGACTTTTACCCCAGCGCGGACGGCAATCTGGTTGAGACTGGCATGCTCAANGGNAANTACAGCGGNTGGGCNGCCTANNTCAGCATGGATCGTGACNTNANNGANACNCTNAATGTNGAAGTNGGCGTGCGNTACACCAGCGATGANAANGACTTCGGCATCNTNGTGCCNGAGCCCGAAAGTTATCTTGGCCCNTACTTCACCTATGGCTTTGCCACTGCCGAGTACATTGAAGACTCAAAGTCTTGGAGTGATACCACAGCGAAGGTNGCTCTGACNTGGACGCCGAATGATGATGCCATGGTATTTGCCAACTACACNCAGGGCTTCAAGTCAGGCGGTTTTGGTAGCTTCTGGATTGAGGATTCTCAAGGCAATCCCCCGGCGTATGAAACAGGTATTACTCAAGGTGATGGCTATTTGCCCGGCTCCTTCAGACCTGAGCAGATGGATTCCTACGAGTTAGGATTTAAAACGAGCTACCTCGACGGTGCCGGTAACTTTGATGTCGTTGCTTTCATGTACGACTACAAAGATGCTCAGGTCATCAGCTACGTCGACGTCGATTTTGAAGACGACGGCGTTACCGATGCCTTCTCGGGCCGCGTATTGAATGTCGGTCAAACGGATGGCTTCGGTGTTGAGGCTTCAACCACTGTCGCCATAAGCGAGAACACAACCCTGTATCTCTCGGTTGGCTATCTCGATACCGAAGCTACCGGTCTTTCAGAGATCTGTGGAGCGGATGGTGCCGCAGAGGGCGATGGCTTGGGTTGTGAAGGTAGCCGCGTTTTCTGGGCGCCTGAGGTTACTGCAGCAGGTAAGCTGGACATCGACTTCCCCATGCAAAACGGCATGATCAAGAGCAGTATCGAGGTGTCTTACGAAAGTGAGCGCGGCGGCAGCTGGGAAGGCAATCCAGAAGGCATGATCGATGCCTACGCAATCACTAATCTGCGTATTGGCTACGAATCAGACGACAACTGGTACATCCAGGCCTATGCTGAAAACCTGCTTGATGAGTTCACATGGGACGGCTACAACGCGAACGGTGGGATTTTGCCATCGCACTTCTTCGGCCCCATGCGTCCAAGAACCTTCGGCATCAGAACGGGCATCAACTGGGACTAATTTTATCTTCCAGTAGTCGCCTACTGCTCGGCCAGCAAACCTTTTCGGTGCGCTGGCCGAGACGTTTTTGGAGACAGCCAAATCGCGATAAACGCGGGCGCAAAATCTGGATCTTCGAGGCTCCCTACCCATGTACCGTTGTAGTAGAAACGGCTGACGCCTAAATCGTCGACGTCGAACGCAATTTTGTCGCCCTTCTTAACGTCTGGCCACATGGCCAATATCTCCGCCTCCCACTGAGCTCTTCGAGAATCAGCAAAGCCGAGATGATCCCACTCTTTTGCGGTCTGCTTCGCGAGAAAACTGCCAGAAATATTGCGTTGATAGGTCAGCTCGAAACGGAACGATTGCCGAGGGTCATTCCACTCGCCGGATTTGGTAAATAACTCGGAGTTGAATATTTTAAGAAATGCGACTCGGAGCTGCGAGCTGCCCACGAGCGCCAGCGGCCGTGCTTGCTCGAGGGTCATCACTTCGGAAGCATAAGGTGCTGACTTAGGATCTTCAGTCTGACTAAGACCTAAGAGCGGAATGCCCCAGAGAAACCAGACCAGTAATACTCGAGCTATAGACATTAAGCTACTGATAGCTCCCGCTGACTGAACTTCACCATGAGTGGCAGCATCACCATCCACAATGGCACAAGAATCAACATGGTGGTGACGTCACCAAGTGGCAATGTGACCGCACCAAATTTAGCCCCGGCTAGGTAGTTGGCGGGTGCTATCGCACCCAGGATGATGGGGCGCCAGGTACCCTCACCCAAAAACGCCATGGCTCTCGGGAGTACCGTTGGAAAAACGAACCAGAGACACACCATCCAGAGAGGAAAGAGCGAAGCGCCAAAATCATATACACCGGTCATGGCCAGTGTGAAATCAACACCCATACCGAGAGCCGCACATGGCAGCACTCGATTAAGTTCGGAGCGAATGTCGGCTACCGCAGCATAATGGAAGGCAATGAGGGCCGCCGTCAGCACCATCCAATCCTCTCTGCCGAGGACACAGCTAAACCACGTGGTCTGAAACCACACGGCGTTAAACCAGGTTTTGTCTATCAACGTCATGCAGCTAATACGGCGTTACCGCTCTCGGAGATTGCAGGGTCGCCTATTTTACGTTGTAAAACGCTGCCGTCTTATCCAGTGCCGACGTCAACTTGGACAGCAATGCATCGACTTCTTCAGTCGACGTCACGAAGGGTGGCGACATAATCATGGCATCCCCCGTTTGTCTCACCATAAGTCCGTTTTCAATCGCTCTGTCGCGAGTGTATACCGCACCCGCAGACTCCGGTGCCAAGCGTTCTCGAGAGCCTTTGTCCTTGACGAGCTCGACAGCCGCTACCAAACCTTTTGATCTCACCTGACCAACAACCGGATGATCCACAAGCGATTCAAGTGCCTGCGAGAAGTAAGGTGCCAACTCGTTAGAAGACGATTCTAAAATCGGCGTATTCTCGAGCACGTCCATGGTTGCCAGGCCCGCAGCACACGAGGCTGGATGACCTGAATACGTCAAACCGTGCGCAAACTCACCACCGTGACCCAGCAAAACATCCGCGACCTTGTCACTGACCAAGCTTCCGCCGAGTGGCATGTAGCCATTAGTGACGGCTTTCGCAAAGGTGATGAGATCGGGCTTCGTGTCATAGGTTTGGAATCCGAACAAATTGCCCGTCCGCCCAAAACCACAAATCACCTCGTCGGAAATGAACAAAATATCGCGTTCGTCGAGAATCTTTTGAACAGCAGGCCAATACGTGTCGGGCGGAACAATCACACCACCTGCACCCTGAATCGGCTCGGCAATAAAGGCGGCTACATTGTCCTCACCAAGCTCGTCAATTTTCTTCGCCAACTCGTTCGCTGCCCATAATCCGAACTCATCAGGGCTCATATCGCCGCCCAACTCATACCAATAGGGCTGTTCAATGTGACGGATATAGTCCAAACCTTGCGTTTGCTCGTGCATGGCGCTCATGCCGCCAAGCGATGCTGCTGCGATCGTACTGCCATGATAGGCATTCTTGCGGCTAATGATCAGCCGCTTACTGGGCTTGCCCAACAGTTCGTAATACCGGTGAACAAATTTAATCTGCGTGTCGTTTGCTTCAGACCCCGAGTTCGTGAAGAACACCTTGTTGAAGTTAGCTGGTGTCATTTCACAAAGACGTGTCGCCAGCTCCACTGCCGGCTGGTTAGAGCACTTGAAGAAATTGTTGTAGAAAGGAAGCTCCATTAGCTGATCAGCGACGGCTTTTTTAATACCATCCTGGCTGTAGCCGAGACTGCAGCACCACAGGCCAGACATCGCATCTTGAATCTTATTGCCGTCGGAGTCGTATATGTAAATGTGTTCCGCGCGGCTGACGATGCGACCGCCATTTGCCGCGTAGTCACGAAAATCAGTGAACGGGTGCAAATGATGCTGTTGATCAAGTTGTCGTAGCTGAGTCGTCTCTAAGGTCGCATTCACGGTATCATCTCCAGTTGATGGTTATATTGTCCACAAGCTCGCTCGACAACGCCTTACCCCGATCGGGTAAGAGCGCTCTTATTCAAGGAAATTCGAAAAAACTATGGTGAACGAAGAATACAGAGGCCTTGTTTATCCCTGGGGACGCAAGAGTCCCATGGGATATGGTGAGCCCCTCGAGGTCGCGCCGGGCGTCTGGTGGGTGCGATTCGAAATGCCTGGCGGGCTCGACCACATCAATATTTGGCTGCTCGAGGAAGCGGACGGATGGACAGTTGTGGACACCTGCATGAAGCTCGACAGCGCAAAAGCGCAATGGGAGTCGCTCTTCACAGGGTTTATGCAAGGAAAGCCGATTGTTCGTGTCATATGCACGCACTTGCACCCCGATCATATTGGTTTGGCCGGATGGCTCTGCGAGCGCTTTGATTGCGAAGTGTGGATGACACGAAGTGAATATCTCAACGGCAGTCTTCTACTAAGCTATACCTCTGATGAAGTGCCAAGCACAGCACTACAGTTTTATAAGCGTGCCGGGTTCAGCGATGAGATGATGGCGAGCTATCAACAGCGTTTTGGCACCTTTGGGAAGATGTCAGAGCCACTACCTCACAGCTATCGCCGAATCGTGGACCTCGAGACGATCAACATCGGTGATCATTACTGGCAGGTGGTTATAGGCCAAGGCCACTCACCTGAGCACGCCTGTCTTTATTGCCCAGGCCTAAAGCTCATCATTGCCGGTGATCAAATTCTGCCCCGAATTACACCCAACGTATCAGTATTTCCAACGGAGCCGGATGGCAATCCGCTTGAATACTGGTTGTCTTCAAATACACGCTTGCTGGATATTTTGCCCGAGGACTTGCTTGTTCTGCCCGCGCACCAGTCGCCATTCAAAGGGGCAAGAACAAGGCTCAACCAGATAATAGACAGTCACCGACAATCGCTCGCCAGACTGTATAACAATTTGACTGAAGCCAAGACCGTACCGGAGTGCTTTGTGCATCTGTTCAGTCGAGAGTTAAAAGAACATGAGGTGCATTTGGCAACCGGTGAAACGATTGCGCACCTGAACTACCTAGTTCAGCGTGGCAACGTAAGCCGCGACGTTAATGCCGACGGTCTCTACACGTATACCGCCAATCCCAACTCGGAATTCATTCACGCAGATGACGTCGCTGCTTAACCAGTTAATTGCGCGAGCGGCACGTTACCTCTACCTGCGCCGCCATCGAAAAATGTGGGAAGACATTCCGCAGGATCCGGTGTCGGTTAGCAATCTGTACGTAGAGCTGGATGGCCGTCAGCTTGGTTTGCGCATGTACCACGGCAATGCGGATAAGCCGATGGTGATCTATGCCCATGGCGGTGGCTTTGTCGTCGGCGACATGGAAACGCACGATCGCTTTTGCCGTGCACTCAGCTTAAATAGTGGCTGTAGCCTAATTTCTATCGATTACCGGCTTGCACCCGAGCATACGTTTCCAGCCGCGCATGACGACTGCCTAGAGGCAACACACTGGATACTGGACAATCTGGACAACCTGGCGCCTAACAACGGCCTGTTTATTCTTGCTGGAGACAGCGCTGGCGGCAACCTCGCCATAGCGTCAACCCTTGCGCTGCGGGAGCGCTACGGTATTGCTGGTTGCCTGGCGATTTACCCCGCAACTCAGCACTACATCAGTGATTTACCGTCCTACACCGAGCATGCGAAGACCGGACTTGTCCCCGCACGAAATATGCGCTGGTTCTGTGATACCTATCTCGATGGAATGGCGCCTGCCGATCCTGCGCTAGAGAGAATGTTCCCTGGACGCAGAACAACACTCAACCACTTTCCAAGAACGCTCATTATTACCGCTGAGCGTGACCCCATTCGTGATGATGGTGCTCGCTTTGCGGTGCGGCTTCACCGCTCAGGCTGCAAAATAACCTACAAGCATCTACCTCAGGCCAGTCACGGATTCGTTTGCTCTGAAGGCAACTCAGCACATTTTCAAGAAGCCGTGCGGATTGCAAGCCAGTGGCTGGCAACACCGCTTATTCTGAAATCGCCTCAAGAAGATTTAGAATCTCCGACTTCTCAAGCTGTCTAGGNCAGAAGTAGCCGTCACCCTCATCCATGGCCGCCTCGGCAATGACATCAAACTTATCGCGCTTGATACGCGGATCCGTCGGTGCAATGCCCACATCGGCGATCAGTTTTTCAACTTCTGCAATGAACGCNCGNGCTCTAGTCTCGGGATGACCCGAGTCTGAAATGCCCGTAGCAACAGCNAGCTCTGCTAAACGGTCAACCGCCGTATCTCCGTACAGTGTCAGCACATGGGGGAGAACCAGCGCATTCGCATGCCCGTGGGGGATACCGAAGTTGGCGCCTAGCTGATGCGCAATGGCATGCACGTTACCGACGTTTACCTGGTTAATGGCAACCCCTGCATTGTAAGCCGCGAGTGCCATACCCTCNCGTGCATCCATATTACCCGGCTCTTCACAGGCTAACCGAAGCCACCGAAAAACGCCCTGAACCGATATGCGGCCCATTTCAGTTCGATTNCCACGCTCCCAGGTGGAGATATAGGCCTCAATTCCGTGTGTTAGTGCATCAATTCCCGTAGCGGCCGTAATGGGCTTGGGTAAACCCACCATGAGACAGGCGTCTAAAGCGACTGCCTTTGGATGAATAGCCTCACCACCAATAATCTCTTTTTTATGCGACGCCTGATTCGTGATAACAGCGCCCATTGTCGCTTCACTACCNGTGCCGGAAGTCGTAGGGATGACAAACAGTGGTGCCGCTTCATCAGGGCCATTTCCCATACCCGCCCACTTGGTCATGTCACCGTCGTTGTACTTCCGAAAGGCGATTACCTTTGCGCAATCAATTGAGGAGCCGCCACCCACGGCAAGGATGGCCGTTGCGCCAGATTCTTTTAAGATCCGCGCGCCTTCTTCTACGTGTCCATAGGTGGGATCAGGGTCTACTTTGTCATACCAGCTCAGCGTAACGCCCTCGCGATTGAGACCAGCAACGGCTTCATCTGCAAGACCAAGATCTCGTAGCGCTCTATCGGTCACAACCAGAACTGAAGTATGACCCAGCTCAACAATGCGATCGCAAAGGCGGGCACAACTAGCTTTACCCACGAACGCCATNTAGTTGCCTTTCGGCTTCCCAGCAATGACCTTTGCCATTGCAAAAAAGATGCGGTTTTTGAGCTTACGAAGAAACATTGGTTTAGCCATGACTTGCCCCTGACTTTGCTGAAACACGCGATAAAACGCTATGCTCGCCACATTGTTGTATTTTGTTTTTAACAGTAACTCGAGGATCGATTAAGCGCCACTATGTCATACCAATATATCCACATAGAAGACCCTGACACCCTCACCCTGAATCAAGCCGATGATTTGACCTGCGCCTCCGACGAAGTCGTCATTGATGTGGCCTACGCCGGCATTAACAGAGCAGACGTGTTACAGCGTATGGGGTTTTACCCCCCACCTGAAGATGCGAGCCCCGTGATGGGCCTCGAGGTATCTGGAACGGTTCGCACAGCGGGTGCCAGCAGCGGCTTCTCTCCCGGTGAGCGGGTCTGTGCACTGGTGCATGGTGGGGGCTATGCGACACAGGCTAGAGCCAAGGCAGCCTGTACCCTTCGTGTGCCACAAACGATTGATATGAAAGTAGCAGCCTGTCTTCCCGAGGCATTTCTCACCGTCTGGTACAACGTCGTTGTGCGTGCCGGACTGAAAGATGGCGAGACCTTGCTGGTGCACGGTGGCACCAGCGGTATTGGCAATGTCGCAGTTCAGCTGGGTAAAGCCATGAACTGNCGTGTCATTGCCACGGCCGGATCGTCAGACAAGTGCCAGCTACTCTCCGATATCGGCACTGATATANCACTCAACTATAACGAGGCGCCGCTGACAGAGCAGTGCGCCCAACATGATGTTTTAGGCCATGTTGATGTGGTCCTCGATATGGTTGGCGGTGACTTTGAACAATTCAATCTTGAGTGTTTAGCCGTTGACGGGCGNATTGCATGCATTGGTCTCATGCGCGGTGGTCAGGCCACGATCGATCTCACNCAGCTACTAATGAAGCGTGCGACACTGACAGGAAGCACCTTGCGTCGTCTGACGCATGAAGAGAAGGCTCGATGCTTCCGCGAAGTTGATGAGCAACTCATGCCGCTCGTCGAGAACGGTCACATGCGCCCACTGATGGACAAGATATTCGACTTGAAGGATGCGCTTGCCGCACAGACTTACATGTCGTCGGGAGCTCACGCTGGGAAATTGCTGCTCAGTTGCGCCTAACGCGGCTCAGCGAGTTTTTGTAAGTGCCAGCTTCGCCAATTAATGCGTCTGACCCGGGGCNGTGCTCAACCATTGGAACAAAAAACCGGAGACAGCACCTGTGGCACCGTNAGCGAGCAGACCCGCCGTCGTGCGGGTCGAGGCGACCACCACGCCACCCGACCCCATGACGGCATCGAAGNTCAAATAGAATGCCATCAGGGACATTGCGCCAATNCCCGCGTAACTCGCACGAGCCACGACAGTAGTCAGCACGGCACCGCGAAGTACGCGGCCCAGAAGCCAGAAGCACACGGCATGCAATACGAGATACAAGGGTAGATAGATGGTGCCCAGACCCACCCATTCTTTGGCGATCATGTCGAGCCGATCTGATAGGCTAACCTCGATACCAAAACCTACCAAGGTCGCCGCGCTGATCGTCGAATTGATCCCAATGCTCAAGCTGTAACCAACTAAGACTGCCACGAGCAGACTTATCACCGACCTCATATCAACATCCAATTCTTCACTCCACAGATGCGCGAATCTTGCGCTATAGTCGAGCAACAATCCAGTTCAGGAAGACACCTCATGTTGACACATGCTTCTCTTAAAGCCCTGTTCACCATCGNGCTGTGCAGCGCGAGCGCGCTTTCATTTGCGGCACTTCAGATGGAAACGATTGCCGAGGGGCTAGACACACCGTGGTCGGTTGCAGAGCTACCCGACGGTGGTTTTTTGGTTACAGAGCGGCCTGGAGGTATCAAACACGTAGCGCCCTCGGGTGAAATGACTGAGGTAACAGGGGTACCGCAGGTCTTTGCCAAACGTCAGGGCGGTCTCTTCGATGTGGTACTTCACCCCAAGTTTGCCGATAACAACACGGTGTTTCTCGCCTACGCCTCAGGTTCAGAAGACAGTAATCGAACGACGGTCGCACGGGGAGTTCTGGAGGGAAGCGCCCTTACTGACGTCAACGTTATCTTCGAGGTAACCCCAACCAAGCGTGGAGGAGGTCACTTTGGTGGTCGAATGGCCTTTTTGGCTGATGGCACCATGCTGCTCTCGGTCGGCGAGGGTTACACCCTGCGTGAAGACGCGCAGAAAACCGGTAGCCAGCTCGGCAAGTTGCTACGTATGACCGAAAACGGTGAGGCACCCGCTGATAATCCGTTTGCGGACGCGCCCTATGTCTACAGCTATGGTCATCGAAACCCACAGGGATTAATCGTAGATGCGGCGACACAATCGGTCTGGATGACCGAGCACGGACCGAAGGGCGGGGACGAACTCAATCGAATAGAAGCAGGTAAGAATTATGGTTGGCCGGCAATTACTTACGGTGTGGACTACTCGGGCGCCATTATCTCTCCCTTCACCGAAGCCCCTGGCATGGAGCAACCGGTGACCTATTGGGTGCCCAGTATTGCGACATCGGGTCTCGCCCTGTACACAAGCTCAGCCATTCCAAGCCTTACCGGAAAGCTGCTCGTCGGCGGACTTAAAGCTAAAAAGGTGGTCGCGGTTGACGTATCCGGTGATAAACCCGTTTTGACCGAGCCGTTTCCCGAGCTTGAAGCGCGTGTACGTGATGTAAGAGCCCTAAGTGATGGCTCTGTAGCGGTCATCGATGAAGCCGGCGGCAAGGTCATTCGCGTCAGCCAGGGGGCTGGATAAGCGAGTTAGAAGTAGCGTCCTTTAGGTAGCGATACGCTCCAGCTTTCTCGCCCGCTCATCGACCTGCAACCTCCCAACCGGTGCCCACTTACGGCGGACGCCTGGCGACGGTGACAAATAGAACAGGTCCCCGTTGTTACCTGTGAAGGTCAATGGGACACCACTGCTTCTAGCGATATCAGCATTCGCTTGCAGGTGACGCTTTTCACCGTGGACGGGAATGCTTAGCCGAGGCTTCAAGGTTTCATAAAGCTCCCTTAGCTCGTCCTGACAGGGGTGTCCCGACGCATGAAGCGTTGTCACGACATCATCCGCATGGATCACGCTCACACCTCGATCCTTCAGACCTTCGATCAGGCGCTGGACAGACTCCTCGTTACCGGGAATCGTTTTAGATGAGAAAATTACGGTATCGCCCTCGCCCAGCGAGAGGTGTGGATGTGTATCCATCATCAGTCTATGTAGCGCCGCGCCGACCTCACCTTGAGTACCCGTCGCGACAGCAAGCACCTCATTCTCTGGTAAATAACCTAGGTGCTCCGCATCGATGATTGGCACCTGCGGCTCGAATACACCGGAGTGCTTAGCTGACCGCACCATGATATCGAGCGATCGCCCAAGCAGACCGACACGACGCTCCGAGACATGAGCCGCGCGGAATATGCTTTGAACACGGGCGACGTTGCTGGCGAAACAGGCGACCACGACGCGGCCCTTTAATGAAGTAACAAGTTTTACCAACGCATCTCCCACCTCACCCTCTGTAGGAGATCTCCCTGGTGTCGTTGCATTGGTTGAATCACAAATGACAGCGTCTATTCCTTTTGCCGCAAGCGCTGTCCAGGTGTCGGGTGACCAAGGCGTTCCAATCACGGGTCGTGCGTCTATTTTCCAGTCAGCCGTGTGCAGGATGCGCGTGCCCTGAGACTCCAGCAACAATGCGCAGGTCTCGGGAGTCGAATGGGTGATTGGCAGCCAGGTAACGTCGAATGACCCAATGGTGTGAGTTTCGCCCGGTAAAACCTCAATCAATGGCTCGGGCGGAGGCGCGCCTCTCCAGGCCGCTTTCTTTCTGATAACCGCTGCAGCGAAGGGCGTCGCATAGACGGGACACCGAAGCTCTTGCCATAAATAGGGAATGGCACCGAAGTGATCCTCGTGCGCATGCGTCACCACCAAGCCGTCTAACTGATCACGTTGGCTTGATATAAAGCTTGGGTCCGGCATCTGAATAGACGGCCTGCCACGGTGGTCCTCATTGGCTTGTTCGAATGTGATGCCGCAGTCCACCATTAGCCACCGGCCCTGTGACGAAAACAGGTTCAAATTCATACCAATCTC
>NZIH01000065.1 GCA_002691565.1 Halieaceae bacterium | reverse complement strand
AAGGCACACGCGCCCTCATCTAACCTTGTGGTCTGGCCCGAGGGCGCTCTCCCCTTTTACTTCGATCAGGCGCCAGGCTATATGGCGGAGCTGAGACNTATTGGACAAGAAAGCGATAGCACGATCGTCACAGGCATGCCCACTCGCGCGGGTGAGCGGCGCTTCAATAGCATTGTTTCGGTAGGACAGTCCTCTCAAACCTATAACAAACAAAAATTGGTGCCGTTCGGTGAGTTTGTGCCGCTTGAAGANAGTCTCAGAGGCGCCATCGACTTTTTTAACCTGCCCATGTCCAATTTCTCAAAAGGTGANGCGGGNCAACTCNCNCTCTCNAGNANNATNGGANCNNTAGCNCCNTTTATTTGCTACGAGATTGTCTATCCGGACTTTGTTGCCAAGGGCTCACGGTCATCCAACCTGTTAGTCACTATCTCGAATGATGCGTGGTTCGGCTCGAGCCACGGGCCTTACCAGCACTTCCAAATGGCTCGCTATCGTGCACTCGAACTTCAAAAACAGTTAATACGTGGCGCCAATAACGGCATTACCGCAATCATTGATGAGCGAGGTGGTATTGTCGNCGAGCTCCCTCAATTCGAGCGAGCAACCCTCGAAGGTCAAGTGACACCGCGTGAGGGACTTACGCCCTTTGCTCGGTTCGGGAGTACACCCATTTTACTGTTAAGCCTAATTTTTCCTCTATTTATCGGCATAAAAGCAAAGCGCCAGCGCGGCTGATACTGATAAACTAACCGGCGTTTTATTTAACAAACTAGACGTCGTACCCAATGAGCTTAGCCGAATACCATCCAGAGACCCTCGAAACACAAGCCCAGGCCGCGTGGCTCTCGAAAAAAACATTCTCGGTTCAGGCTGATACGGCGCAGGAGAAGTTTTACTGTCTGGCGATGTTCCCTTACCCGAGCGGTAAGCTACACATGGGGCACGTTCGCAACTATACGATCGCTGACGTTATTGCTCGATATCAGCGAATGCTGGGCAAAAATGTACTTCAACCTATGGGATGGGATGCATTCGGCCTACCCGCTGAGAACGCGGCAATTCAACAGAAAGCGGCACCCGCCACGTGGACAAAAGGCAACATTGCAGAGATGCGTAAGCAACTGCAACGTCTGGGATTTGCCTATGACTGGGATCGTGAACTCGCAACCTGCACCCCCGAGTACTATCGCTGGGAGCAGTGGTTCTTCACGCGGCTCTATGAAAAGGGGTTGGTCTACAAAAAAATGGCGACCGTTAACTGGGACCCCGTAGACCAAACCGTACTCGCTAATGAACAGGTCATCGATGGCCGAGGCTGGCGTTCCGGCGCGGAAGTAGAGCGGCGGGAAATACCACAGTGGTTTATCCGCATCACCGAATACGCCGACGAGCTCCTCGAAAACTTAGACAAGCTCTCGGGCTGGCCTGAACCCGTGAGATTGATGCAGCGGAATTGGATAGGTAAAAGCTTCGGTCTTGAATTAAGTTTCGAGCTTAATACCCCGATCGCCGAGCGCGACAAGATTGACGTGTACACGACGCGCCCGGATACGCTTTATGGCGTTACGTATATTAGTCTCGCCGCTGAGCATCCTATTAGCCTTGCATTAGCAGACACCAATGACGATCTCGCCGAGTTTATCAATCGTTGTAAAAAGTCCTCCGTGTCTGCAGCGGATATGGCGCGCGCAGAGAAACTTGGGATGGATACAGGGCTACGTGCCGTTCATCCACTGACCGGTGATCAGGTACCCGTGTGGGTAGCTAACTATGTCTTGATGGATTACGGATCAGGTGCGGTGATGGCGGTACCAGCTCACGATGAGCGTGATTGGGAGTTTGCTCATCAGTACGATCTGCCAATCGTTACGGTTATCAACGATCGAGATGGTCAGCCTGCTGATGTCTCCGCCGCGGCCTACACCGATCACGGGACGCTCACGAATTCAGGTACCTATGATGGTTTAGATTTCCAAGATGCCTTCGATCNGATTGCTGCTTCACTCCAGAGTAAAGGTCTTGGCAAAGTGACAACGCAATACCGACTCAGGGACTGGGGCGTGTCGCGACAGCGCTACTGGGGCACACCGATACCCATGCTGAACCTTTCCGACGGCGGGGAGCTTCCCATTCCGGCTGATCGACTGCCGTCGTTATTGCCAGAAGACGTCGTTATGGAGGGTGTGGCGTCGCCCATTAAAACAGACCCTGATTGGCGAAAGTTCAATCACAACGGTGAAGATTGTGAGCGGGAGACTGATACCTTCGATACCTTTATGCAGTCGTCGTGGTACTACGCTCGTTTTACGTGCCCTGATTACGACCAAGGCATGCTCGACTCAGAAGCCGCTAATTACTGGCTCCCGGTCGACCAATATGTAGGCGGTATCGAACATGCCATCTTGCACTTGCTCTACGCTCGCTTTTTCCACAAGTTGATGCGTGACGAAGGGCTAGTCGACTCAGATGAGCCATTTGAGCGCCTTTTGACTCAGGGCATGGTGCTCAAAGATGGCGCCAAAATGTCCAAGTCCAAGGGCAATACGGTCGACCCTCAGGAACTCATTGACCGCTATGGTGCCGACACCGTGCGTTTGTTCAGCATGTTTGCGGCGCCACCGGAGCAGTCACTGGAGTGGTCAGACGCTGGCGTTGAAGGATCGCACCGGTTTTTGAAGCGCCTGTGGCGTCTTGTTCAAGATCGTGTCATGCACGAAGGCACCGTCAATGTAAAAACAGCCAATTTGAGTAAAGCCCAAAAAGACCTTCGCCGAAAAACACACGAGACCATTGCCAAAGTCAGCGATGATTATGGTCGACGTCAGACGTTCAACACGGCAGTCGCTGCAGTCATGGAGCTGTGCAATGATGTCAGTCGTCATGCCGGCGATACAACAGAGGATGCGGCTGTCGTCGACGAGGCATTGACTGCAGCCGTATTGCTATTGAACCCTATCGTCCCGCACATCAGCGAGACCCTGTTCGACCAGCTCACAGGTGGCGATATCCTTGGGGCCCCGTGGCCCGAACTCGACGAAAGTGCACTCGCTCGTGACGAAATCGATATTGTCGTTCAAGTGAACGGAAAGGTGCGGGCCAAGATATCAGTCGCAGCCGATGCGTCGAAAGAAGCGATCGAGCAAGTGGCNCTGGCACACGACAACGTGCAACGCTTTACCGACGGCGTGACGGTCCGCAAGGTCATCGTCGTTCCCGGGAAATTGGTCAATGTGGTCGCNAACTAGGCAGTGGCGCCGGGCGCTATGCCGGGTCGCAGTGGTGTTGCTGAGTAGCACCCTTGCCAGTTGCGGGTTTGAACTTAGAGGTCAGAGCGACCGAGCAGCCACCCTGGGACGATACCCAATCGCCGTTGTCAGTCAGGCGCCTAGCAGTGAGTTTGCCGCTCAGTTGCGTAGCGAACTCCAACGACAAGGAGCCTCCTTGCTCGCCCTGACCGAGGCGGAGTTGGTCCTCTACGTTGATATTGAAACCTTTGAGCAGCGGAGTCTGTCACTGACCGCTCGGGCACGCGCGGCCGAGCTAGAACTTCGGGCCAGTGTGAACTTCTCGGTGAAGCTCAATGGGGAGTGGCTTATCGACAATGAAAGCATTGCCGTCGTAAATCAAATGCTCAATGACCCGTTGAATGTTGTGGGTAAAACAGAAGAAATGCGTCTTCTCCAGGAGGAGTTACAAACAGCACTCGTTGAAGCGCTGACCCGTCGCCTGGATTACAGCATTGCCGCTTACCATGCACGTCAAACCTGAGCAGCTAGAGCAACACCTGAAGCAGGGGATGCGGTCCTGCTACCTGGTCACGGGTGCCGAACCACTGATTGTTCAGGAATGTGCCGATGCCATCCGACGTGCAGCGCGTGCTGCAGGCTGTGTTGATCGGGAACGTTTCGATTCATCCGACAAGGAGAGTTGGCACAACCTCGTGCAGAGCGCGAGCGCCATGTCGCTTTTTGCCGACCGGAAACTGATCGAGATACAGGTCGAGAATGGTAAGCCCGGTACAGAAGGCAGCAAAGCATTGCAGGAGTACCTGTCGATAGACAGTGATGACATTCTGTTGATCGTTGCTGGCAAGATCGACAAGCAGTCGCAGCGTGCCAAGTGGTACACGGCGCTGGATCAGGGTGGGACCGTCGTGACTGTCTGGCCGATTCACCCACGCGATCTGCCCTCTTGGATTCAGCAGCGTTTGAATCAGCGCGGTATGAAGTGCGATCGCGACGCGATCACGATGCTAGCCGAGCGGGTGGAGGGCAACCTGCTTGCGGCCGCACAAGAGATCGAAAAGCTTTCCCTGCTGGCTAACGACACACACATCACAACCGACACCGTCTCTCAGTCTGTCGGCAATAGCGCGCGCTACAATGCCTTCAATATGGTAGACACGGCCCTCGCGGGCGACGCGCGCGGTGCCCTGCGCGCACTGCGCGGACTCAAAGCCGAGGGCAGCGCGGCACCTGCGATTCTCTGGCCGGTGTCAAAGGAACTGAGACTTCTTATCGATGCCTCATCGGCGGTAAAAAAAGGCACGCCACCGGGTGCTGCTCTCGATCGCTTGGGTGTGTGGCGGAGCCGCCTGAATTTGATGCAGCAGGCGCTTGGCAGACACACGCCGGAAAGCCTGGATCAATGCCTGCATCTCAACTTTGCGGCCGATGGCAGTGCCAAGGGATTCATGCCGGGAGACTGCTGGGATTATCTCGAGTCACTGGTTGTAGCGATTGCTTCAGGCGCGAAATCTGAAATGGCCCGTCGNCGTGTGTAAAGCACCAGCACCGCTATCACACCCAGCCCTGACGCTANAGCAAAGGTCGTCACGAAACCGGCCCACTCCGCAACAGCCCCATTAGTAGCGGCGCCCAATGCGGGAGACGCCATCATGGTCATCGACCAGAGACTCATAACGCGCCCGTGGTACTTTGGATCGATGACCAGCTGAGTCAGTGCCTGACATCCGGTACCCGCGATCGTCGTCGTAAAAGTGATGAGACCCACCACAAGGGCGAGGGTCATCAGAATATCCAACCAGTGAAGGGTTGCGAGGAGTAGGGCCGCACCTAAAAGCGCCATCAAAATTAGGCGGTAAAGGCCAATAACTAGGGCCGTTTGGCGGCTCATTAGCAAGCCACCCAAGACCGCGCCTGTTCCTGCCGCCGCTGTTAGCCAGGCTAGTTCGCTGGCTCCCCCCATGAGTAACCGGCCCGAGACAGCCGGCAGGAGCTCAATGAAACTGCGTCCCAAGAGTCCATTAATGGCCGTAGTCACTAAAATAAGAACAACAACCGGGCTGTTGCGGACGTAATTTAGTCCATCGATAAAGTCGCGGTTCACGCTCTTGTCAGATTTCACCTCCCGCGTACCCACGCCGCGAAGCGAGATCAGAATCGCGCCTGAGATAGCAAAAATAAAAACGGCGACAAGCCACGCCCACCCCACACCCAGTTGCGCAATGATTGCGGCGCATAGGGCGGGACCCAAGATACGCGCAATATTGAATGACATTGCGATGAGCCCCACGGCACTCGGAAGTGCAGTTCGAGGTACTAACAGAGGCACCAGAGCCAAACGCATGGGACTGTGTATNGCTGATGCGGAGCCGAGCGCTGTCGCAAGCAACAGCAAGGTCAGTTCATTAAAGGCACCTAAAAAGGTTGTTACGGCACCCGTAAGCCCAATAGATGAATGAAACACCATTGAAAAAATCAGGCCATGCCGAGGGTTCACCCGATCGGACTGCACGCCGAAGTAAGGCGACAAGACCAGTGCGGGCGCCAGCATGAGTGCCCCAACAATACCAACCCACAGGGGGGATCCAGTCAGCTCCCAAGCACTCCAGCCCAGTATGAAACGCAACATCCAGCTCCCAAGACCAGAGAACCAACTCGCCGGATAGTANCGCCGGAATCGAGGCTCTCTCAGTGCGGAATGAGCAACCTGTCGCTTTTCACGACACACAAATAACGCCTCTCTTGCTTTTCAAGCACAATGGAACTACTGTTTATTTATACAGTATTTTTACTGATGCCGTTTCAACACGCATTAGTCTTATTTTCGGAGCACATCATGAGCTACTCCATAGAGCAAATCATCAATCGTCCAGACACATGGCAAGGCAGTGAAGGACGCAGTAATTCACGCGTCATTCTAACCACTAAGTCCGCCAATGCAGACTGGCATAACAGACAAAGTGTACCCACTGGCTTTGAAAGCCTCGATAAAGAGCTGCACCTCAGTGGTTGGCCAACCCACGGCGCAGTCGAAGTCCTGAGCGACCAGGATGGTGCGGAGTGCATGGGACTCTTTCTACCCACGATGCAAAAACTCGCAAGCGAAAAGCGCTGGCAAGCGTTTATTAATGCGCCACACACACCCTATGCCCCGTTATTACGGGCCCACCATATTCCCACTGAGCAAGTACTTATGGTTCATCCAAAACACCGCGATGAAACCTTGTGGGCTACCGAGCAAGCGGTTCGCAGTACAACCTGCAGCACGGTATTTGCCTGGTTAGGGAGCACTCACTTCCGTTATGCAGAGATTCGCAAACTGCAGTTAGCCGCCGCCAGTACGGACACNCTNCTCTTCTTGTTCAGATCGAGCGATGCGCTATCTGACTCAACACCGGTATCGCTGCGTCTGCACATTAATGCCTACCGTGAAGTCACCGTAGTCAAACAGCGTGGCGGCAAACGCGAAGTCGATGTGCATTTGCCTGAGAATCCCATTCTGGAAACGCATGACATCGCGCACCGTGGCAAGGCGCTTGCCACTAAGACGGGTACGTTCTTAACACCTGTCGCCTAGCTTTCCCTCTTTCTACGCTTTCTACTCTTCCCCACCACCCCGGGACTCGGGCTCCCCTCCGAGTTTCGGGGTCCCACACCCACCCGAGCGCTGTTTAAGATGCTCCAATCTTTGACTGGACTGCGTTACCCTCTCGACGTGCTGCCTAGCTCGATACGAGATGCCTGAACTACCCATCACAAACGATATTTTTTTGTTACTGGTCACAACCAGTTTCATCGCCTCACTGCTCACTGCATCGGTGGGCATTGGTGGCGGAACACTGGTACTCGCCGTTCTCGTTGTCACCGTCCCTATCGCCGCTGTCGTACCACTGCATAGCGTGGTGCAACTTGGCTCCAATACCGGACGTGCCATGATGACGCGTCACCATGTTTCGATGCGCTTGTTCTGGCCATTGGTCATCGGCGCCCTCGTTGGCACCCTNGCGGCCGCTCCTTTCAGTGCTTTCTGGCTAAACGAGATACAACTCACCCTGCTACTCGCAGGTTTTACGCTGCTGGTCACCTGGGTACCCATCCCCGCCATACAAGCCCATCGAGGCAGTCACAATCTGCTGTTTAGCATTGGCATCAGTTTTATCGGTGTATTTGTCAGCGCCACCGGNCCCTTGATTGCGGCCTACCTCAGACACCAAGCGGCGAACAGAAAAGAGCTGGTCGCCACCATGGCCGCCAGCGTCTCGACAATGAATTTTCTTCGTATCGTCTTGTTTAGCGGGCTTGGCTTTGTGTGGTACGAATGGCTTGTCCCGCTCGCCGCCATGATTGCAGCTGGCTTTGGCGGGACACTCATTGGCTTGCAATTACTAGGGCGCTTACCTGAGAAATTGTTTCAGACACTGCTCAAACTGCTACTCACCACACTCGCTGTTCTGATGATCATCAGAGTCATNTGACCACGCTTCNCTGNTCTTACCCTTCTGAACCTTGCGCTCGAACCATGGCATCGATGTTCTCTGCCAATTTGTTCAGCGGAACTGGGCCGCTGCCAAGNACCGTGTCGTGGAACAACCGGATATCGAACTTATCCCCCAATGCTTCGCGCGCTNGCTCGCGAAGTTCAACGATACGTAACTTCCCAATCATATAGGCAGTCGCCTGCCCGGGCATCGCTATGTAGCGTTCAATGGCTTTGATGCAGTCGTACTCCGCATTGGGTGTATTGTCGANNAGGTAGGCAATTGCCTCCTCGCGACTCCAGCGCTTGCTATGGATNCCGGTATCGACCACCAATCGCGCAGCTCGCCAGAGTTCCATCGCCAACTGCCCAAATCGCGAATACGGATCTTCGTAAAATCCCATCTCGTAAGCCAGTTGCTCGGTATACAGGCCCCAACCCTCAGAGAACGCGGTAAAGCTCAGGTAGCGCTGTAAATCGGGAACACCCTCCAACTCGGCTGTAATGGCGCGCTGAAGATGGTGTCCGGGTAATCCTTCATGAAAGGCCAGCGCTTCCAGATCAGTCTTGGGCATTGCCGACATATCGAACAAGTTGGCGTAAAAAACACCAGGACGAGATCCGTCAGGCGGTGGGCTCTGATAGAAGGCTTTCCCGGCNCTCTGCTCACGAAACGGTTCGACACGCTTAACAATCAATTCCGCTTTCGGCAGCACACNGAAATACTCGGGTAACTTTTCCTCCATGCGCGCAATGGCCGATCGCGCATCTGCAAGGTACTGCTCCCTGCCTTCATCGGTGTTGGGGTAACGCAGCGCCTGATTTTCCCGAACAAACACAAAAAACTCTTGGAGCGTTCCCGAAAAACCGACCTGTCGCATAATCGATTGCATCTCGTTATGTATGCGNTCTATGTTGGCCAGGCCTAACTGGTGAACCTCGTCGGCCGTTAGATCGGTTGTCGTGAACCACNTCAAAAGGCGCTGGTAGTACTCCTCGCCATCGGGAAATCGCCAAACACCATCATCGCCGGTTGCCGATTGCGCNAGNCGTTCGATCGTGGCCATNAATCGCTCATACGCTGGTTTAAACTGGGAGACCAAGGCATCGCGGCCAGCATTGAGCAAGCGCGCCTCCTCATCTTCAGAAAGCTCAAGCTTGNCGACCTTCGTCTGAAAGTCAGACCAGACNGGCGATACGTTNTCTGAATCGTCAAACGGCTGTCCGCTAATGACATTAGTCGAGGACTGCAAGATGGCTGGGTACATCCAATCGACGAGATAAAACCCTTTTTCGGCGCGAAGCGTTAGCTGCTCCTCAACCTCGCCCAAATAGGTATCAACGTTCTTTAAACGGCCCACATAAGCCTCNGCATCAACGACTGAGGTCACCCGATGAATATTGATGAGCGAGCTGGGGATGCTGGTATGAGCGCCGTAGAATT
Organism: Halieaceae bacterium; assembly: GCA_002691565.1. Lineage (GTDB taxonomy): Bacteria > Pseudomonadota > Gammaproteobacteria > Pseudomonadales > Halieaceae > Luminiphilus. The sequence goes on along the minus strand of NZIH01000065.1, from coordinate 4,304 downwards.
GGTGCAGCGCGTAAGCATGGTGTCGGAACTCATCGAGCATGAGCGAGCGTTTGAGCGACATACGATAAAGATCAAGCGAGAGTTGCCCCGCCTCAGGAAGCGCTGATCGATCAAATCCATTGAGCTCAANCAATCCGGCTTCCATTCGCGCACGTTCCTCTTCCTGAAACGCTTCTGATTGCGGGTCCCACTCATTTTGGCGATCTTTGATGCCAAGGTAGCTTGCCGTAAGCGGTTGGCGCGCGAGGTTATCGGCAAAGACATCCGCCAAATAGGCATTCAGACGCTCATGCTCGGTTTGCTCAACTGGCGCGTCTACAACGGCCAGGGCATCACTGGACTGAGTCTCTGAATCACCACAGCCAGCTAGCAGGAGTGTGACAGCAGTGGTCACGGCCATGAAGGTACGTAAAGTTCGCATAAGACTCTCTCTAAACTCTCTCTGATATCAACCGCTGAAACGCGCATAGTAACCCACCATTGACCACCCGACCTCAGGTACCGGAAAACTTGCCTGAGCAGGACATGAACCTTATCGTCTAGCAATTCGATCGCAGGAGCGAACCGTGTCAAAAGGACCGACTCAAATCGATGCACAAGCGCATTTAGATCAGATAACCGCAGACACCTCGGATGCGGTGCGGCACGCTGCACGAGAGAAGCGTCACGCAAAAGGGTTTCGAACCGCACGCGAGAATCTAGACGACCTGATCGACAGCGACAGCCTTGTGGAGTACGGGCAATTGGCGGTGGCAGCCCAACGTGGACGAAGAGATCCGGAGTCTCTTCGCATTGATACGGCAACCGATGGTGTTATTACGGGTACGGCAACCATCAATAGAGACCTTATCGCTGACGGGGACAGCGATGTTGCTGTCGCGATCTATGACTACAGTGTGCTGGCCGGTACGCAGGGGTTCTTTCACCACCAGAAGCTCGATCGAATTTTCGAGGTCGCCGAACGAGAGTGCCTGCCTTTTGTGATGTACACCGAGGGTGGTGGTGGTCGTCCGGGCGATACAGACGTAAAAGTGAACATTGCGGGTTTGAACAGTACCTCTTTCAGCCGCTGGGCCGGACTGACCGGCAAAGTACCCCGTGTCACCGTGAATAACGGTTACTGTTTCGCAGGTAATGCCGCTCTCTTCGGTGCCGGCGACGTCCGTATTGCAACGAAATCATCATCGATCGGTATGGCGGGACCCGCCATGATCGAGGGTGGTGGACTCGGCAGTTTTCATCCCAATGAAATCGGGCCAGTGAATACATTATGCAATGCGGGTGCGATTGATCTGTTAGCTGAGGACGAAGCCCATGCCACTGCATTGGCGAAGTGGGCCTTGAGTTACGCCCAAGGCACCGTTCAGCCAGGCGTTGTTATTGATCAAACGGCTCTGAGAACCATCCTTCCCGAGAATCGGCGTATGGCCTATGACGTCAGACGGGTCATGGACGTGCTGTTTGACCAGCAGTCGGTGCTCGAATTACGTCCCGTCTACGGACGCGCCGTGGTCACAGCCTTAGCCCGCGTTGAAGGCCATCCCGTTGCCGTCATCGCCAGCGACTGTCGCCATTTGGGTGGCGCGGTGGACGTCGACGCAGCCAGAAAAGCCGGTGAAATGATGGAACTGGCCAAGCGATGGCGATTACCCATCGTATCCCTCGTCGATACACCNGGATTTATGGTGGGACCCGACAGCGANGCAATGGGCGCAGCGAAAGTCATGCCCGAGCTCTTCAACACGGCAGCCAGTGTCGACACGCCTTGGGTGGGGTTGTTCCTCAGACGCGGTTACGGATTGGGCGCCATGGCGCTGGTAGGTGGTTCGTTTGAGTTTCCAACCATCACCGCGAGTTGGCCACAGGGCGAGTTTGGCGGCATGGGGCTTGAAGGCGCCGTCAGGCTTGGATTCAAAAAAGAGCTGGAAGCCGTTNCNGAAGGCGACGCGCGTGATGCGCTCTACGAGAAATTGGTGGCAGACATGTACGAGAAAGGTCGTGCAACCGAAGCCGCAGCCTACCTGGAAATCGATATGGTGATTGACCCCGCGGAAAGTCGAAAAGTCATTCTGCGAGGTATCAGGCAGGGTTAATACGGTCACAGATTNTTCTAGCTATCGCGTTTCGGTGTTATCGCTTGTGAACTAGCCNATCATTCATATACTGTATAAATAAACAGTATATGGATTAGGTCTGTGCTTTGGCTTTGCCTACATTTCCCTAAATTACCTCTCGAGGCACTGATACCAAAACCGAGTTTTGGTGATGCGAGCCTGCGCGTCGTTATTGAGGCAAGCCGCGTCGTAACCTGTGATGACGAGGTCGAGGCATTAGGTGTCACTACAGGCCTAAAGCAATCGACCGTNAGTGGTTTACTCAGCGGACATCCCCTGCAATTACTCAGCCGAGATCGCGTGAAGGAACACCAGACGCTCAGACGCCTAAGGCAATGGGNGTATTCCATTACACCAACATTGAGCTTGTGGCGAGATGACTGCTTGCAGCTGGAAATTAGTCGCTGCCTCTTGGTTCACGGTGGGCTCGAAGCGCTGCTGAAAAAAATCGCTATTGAATTCGACCAACGCGGATTCAGTGTGTTCGCAGGTGTTGGTCCCAGTCGNGAATCAGCGTGGCTACTGAGTCAATTTAATCGTGCTTCTGTCGCATCGATTGCTGACCAAGGCCTACCCTTGGAGTCTCAGTTATCCCCCATCCCTTTGTCTTATCTCGATGAATTCCCCAAAGACACAGCGGCGCTGGCGAAAGCCGGCGTTCGTACCTTCAAGGATCTACTAGCACTACCCAACGCTTCTATTAAGCAACGGTGCAGTCATGAATTTTCCTCGTGGATCGACCGACTCTTATGTCGGGTTGAAGTCGCTCTGGAGGATTTTCAACCCGANCCGGAATACAACGACNTTGCCTGGCTNGGTTACGGNTCNAAAAATAATCAGGAGCTGATTCCGGCAATGGAGGCTCTANTNGANAAGCTCTCNTTATTCCTTCGNCATACACAACTNGANACGCCGCAACTGCGCTGGGTATTTATACCCACCCAAGGACAGCATACGCCCCTGGATATCCGCAGTAGTGAGTGCCATAACAACCCCAAACGGTGGTTGGAGCAGTCGCAGCTTAAGCTCGATCAAATGGTGTTCGAAGACTTGATTGAAGGCATACAGCTCGAGGCCTGTGAGCTGTCTCCAGCGCAACACCGGACCCAGGATCTCTTTTTGGAGTCCAAACACCAGGAACCCTTATCGCAATTGATTGATCGTTTACGCAGCCGTCTGGGGTTTCAGGCGGTCACTCACGTCTACGAGCGCGCCGAACATTTACCCGAATTTTGCTCTTACGCCGACCCCAACCAACTGGCGACCGATACCGATGGCGCTTCGACGCGCAACCGCCCATTTTGGTTGCTAACTGCGCCTCAGCCCATTAGCCAGCGAGGCAATCAACTGTACTGGATGGACGCCCTGGATATCGTCAAAGGGCCTGAGCGTCTCGAGGACTACTGGTGGAGTCAGCCCACGAGTCGCGACTATTACATCGCGAAAACGGGCAGCGGACAGCCTGTCTGGATCTTTCAGGATCGCCACAGTCGCTGCTGGTTCTTACATGGCTTATTCGATTGATGTGACTGGTCTCAGGGCGGTATTCCTACTCACCTGACAGATTTACTCGGTGACCACCCATATCAAATCGTCTGTTTCGAACCCAAGCGACCTGCTTTGAGCAATAAAGCGCTCGCGTACATCCGCGCTCACCTGTGGCTCACGCGCTAGTAACCACAAGTAGTCCGTGTTGTAACCCGAGACAAAGGCATAGCTGTAGTCATCCGCCAGCTCGAACACAGCATAGGTACCGTAAAAAGGACCAAAGAAAGAAACCTTGAGGTGCCCCACATCCCGCGACCCCATCGGCTTAGCGACACCTTCAGCCTGGCGCCATTCACCCTTTTGCGTGTTAAACCCTTTGTTCAATACAGAGACTGAGCCATCTTCATTGAGCCCATAGGTTGCGGTGACACGCTCTAAATTACGCTCAAAGCTGTGATCGAGGCGGGCTATTTCATGCCATGTTCCGAGGTAGCGCTCCGGGTCAAAATCAGCGACGGGTTCGACATCGTCGGGCAGCCCCGTACAACCCACGACCAACACAGCAATACAGGCAGTAACAATCCGTTTAAACATGGCGCAGCCTTTCCTCACTTGAAGATGCAGGCGCCAGTATGACTGACAACTGACTCAATGTGGGGGTTATTGCCAAAGGCAGAATACTGTATAAAAATACAGTATTTT
>NZIH01000064.1 GCA_002691565.1 Halieaceae bacterium | reverse complement strand
GTCCCCTGATGACGTTGTAGCTGCGCCCTCTCGTTAGATCTCCCCGAGCAGTGGTACCAATCTTTTTCGTGATAACTAGACCAGAGCTGCAAGCGATGCGAGGGGTCATTATTGGCCCTACCGATGGGCGGCTGAGAACCTAATCTGCTAGAGCGAAGTACATCCTTGACTCCTCCAGTACGGCGTCAGGTCAATGGCCCGCGATGCCGACTTAAAAANCAGCGGTACCACCCCATTTTCATTTGGATGACCGACTAAATATCGGTATTGTGGCGACACATATTTTCTGNGAAGCACTATGCACAGTGTCCTCGGCATGCTCGCCATCGTGGCNGTTGCTTATGCGGTGTCATCGAGTCGGCAAGCGGTAGCATGGAGAACAGTCGGGATGGCATTTGCCATCCAGTTTGTCGTTGGTGGAATCGCNCTNTTTACAGCCTGGGGTAATCGCGCGCTTAGTGCTGCTGCCGACGTCATAGGATCTCTACTGAGCTACTCACGCGCAGGCATAGACTTCATGTTCGGCCAGCTTGCGGCCTATGACGGCCCGATTGGATTCGTCTTCGCGGTCAATGTGCTTCCCGTGGTCGTCTTCTTCAGCGCATTCATAGCCGTGCTCTACCACTTGGGCATCATGATGTGGGTGGTTCGAATCCTGGGTGGTGGGTTGCGCCGCTTCCTCGGTACCAGTCATGCCGAATCCATGTCAGCGGCGGCAAATATTTTTGTAGGTCAGGCGGAAGCGCCGCTGGTAGTAAAGCCGTTTATCCCCGCAATGACACGATCGGAGTTATTTGCCGTCATGGTCGGTGGTCTCTCAACCATTGCCGGTTCCGTGATGGCCGGCTACGTAGCACTAGGGATTCCGCTCGAGTATCTGGTGACAGCAAGTTTCATGGCAGCGCCGGGTGGCTTGATGATGGCGAAGTTAATTGAGCCTGAAACAGGCGCACCGGTTGTACCGAAAGCCGGGGACAATGCCACCACACCCCGCTACGTCAATATCATTGATGCGGCGGCGTCCGGGGCGTTGGATGGCCTTCGTATGGCGGCCGCGATCGCGGCAATGCTCATTGCCTTTGTCGCGCTGATCGCGTTAATCAATGGCCTATTGCAGTACTTTGGTGCCTTCGTGGGTTTCGAAGACATTACCTTGGAGCTGCTCCTAGGCTATCTACTGGGTCCTGTCGCCTGGTTACTTGGGATCCCCTGGGCTGATGCGTCTACGGCCGGAAGCCTCATCGGTCAGAAGCTCATTTTGAATGAGTTCGTGGCCTACGTTGCCTTCTCCGATGTCAGTGATTCGCTGTCACCCATTGCGCAGGCGGTGGTTATTTTTGCGCTCTGTGGCTTTGCCAACTTGTCCTCGATTGCCATTTTGCTGGGCGGCTTGGGTGCGATTGCCCCGAGCAGGCGAGATGACATTTCTCGGCTTGGGGTACGGGCATTGATCGCGGCTACCTTGGCCAATCTGATGAGCGCTGCGCTGGCTGGGTTCTTTCTATCGCTTCCGGGAGCCGCAGGTTAATGGCTGATTCCGCACACGCGCACCACGCGAGCGAAATACGCGAACTCCCTCTGATTGATTACACCGCCTCGACTGCCCCCGAAGCTTTTTTCGACAGCTTGAAACAGTACGGGTTTGCTACCTTGATTTCGCATCCACTGGATATGGAGCGAGTCAATCGCATCTACAGCGCATGGCGCGCACATTTTGCCGAAGGAGTCGCATCTGAGTTCACGATGGATCCGATAAGGCAGGACGGTTACTTCGCACTTGATCAGGCAGAGAGTGCGAAAGGGCAGGCTGTGCGCGACTACAAGGAATATTTCCAGTTCTATCGTTGGGGTCGCTGTCCCAGTCACTTAAAACACGACTTGGAAGCGCACTTTGAAGATTGCCTCAGNTTCTCGACAACGCTATTGCGCTGGGTGGCTGAGTACCTTCCTGCGGATATCGTTAACCGTCTGTCCATGCCCCTTGAGTCCATGATCGAGGACAGTGCGCAAACCATGCTCCGCGTTCTGCATTATCCGCCCGTCGAGTCGGGCGTCGTGTTACCCAGAGCCGCTGCTCACGAGGACATTAATCTGCTGACCATTTTACCGGCATCCGATGGGCCCGGCCTCGAGCTTCAGTTGTCCGATGGTCAATGGATCGAGGTGGTTAATCGTCCGAGTCAGGTGGTGGTGAATATTGGGGACATGCTGCAGGAGGCAACAGAGGGGTTTTTACGATCTACGACCCATCGTGTCGCATCACCTGATGACGGGCAGGCGGCGAGTGGTCGTATGTCGCTGCCCCTGTTTTTACATCCGAGGCCCGAGGTAACGCTGTCGTCCCGTTATACGGCAGATAGTTATCTTGGTGAGCGCCTGCAAGAGCTGGGTGTTATTTAGCTCGATCCAGCAATTGCTGCCCAGCGAGTCCAATGAGAATAATCACCAGCCCAATCATCGTACTGCCGGCGATGGACTCCTTCAGCACCGTACCAATTAGCACTAGCGACAGCGGTGGAGCCAAAAAAATAAGGCTACTAATACGGAGCGGATTATCGGTCAGCCGCAGTGCATTCATCCAGAGTACGAATGCAATCCCCATTTCGAACAGACCAATATAGAGACCGCCTAGCAACGAGCCCATACTGACACTGGGCAGCTGTCCTGCAAGCCCTGTAATGACCCAGAGCAAGGGCAGGGCGGCGGAGAAATTGAGAAACAGGGCGATCTCCGGATCGATGCCATTNGCATCGACGACCCGNGAATTGACTACCCAGGACAGACCCCAAATCACCGTCGAAAATAGTGCGAGTGCCACACCNGTCGGCTGATCAAACTGGAAAGACGCGAGGTTGCCATTGGTGGCAATAACCAGAATGCCAAGATAGCTGAGGAGAGCCAGTCCTGCTTCAGATTTAGCGGGGAGTTTTCGNGAGAACATGGAGGCAACCAGTGGCAGCGTCAGTCCCCAGGTGTAGTTGATTGCCATGGCGTCTTGGGCTGGCAACAGCTCATATGCCGTAAACAGAATCCAGTAATAAAAAGCCGGGTTGATCAGTCCCAACAGTAAGCAACGTAAAATCAGTCCATTGCTCATCGTAGAAACCGATTTAAAGCTGCCTGCCACAGCAACCCTGATACCAAAGAAGCACCATGACACCGTCGCCGCGAGGGTAATCAGTGCCATCGGCGTACTGAACTCGAGCGCCCACTTAAAGGCGGTGGCCATGGTGCTCCACAGCCCTACCGCGGCTAACGCACAGATAAGCGCGCGTTTATTCGATGCAGATGAATGTTCAGGCATAACTGAGGAGGCTGTATTCCTGTGGTTCCAATGGCGTAGACTCTGCGCAGAGTTAATCAACGCCTGTAAGGAGTTAACGATGGGCCATATTAGTGAGAATGTCACCTTAGATAATCCAGCCTTTATTCATGAGTCAGCGTGGCTCTACGGCAAGGTCACCATTGGCCCGGGTGCATCGGTATGGCCAAATGTGGTAACGCGCGCAGAAACCTTTGAGATCCGCATCGGCGCGCGCACCAACATTCAGGACTTTGTCATGATTCACGTTGGTGCTGCATCACCTACCATCGTTGGCGAAGACTGCTCCATTACTCACCATGCGACCCTGCACGGATGCACCATTGGTGATCGATGTCTTATTGGCATCAATGCGACCATCATGGACGGTGCCAAAATCGGGAATAACTGCATTGTCGCAGGGCATACTATTGTCACCGAGGGAAGCGAGTTTCCCGACAACACCATCATTGCGGGTGTTCCAGGAAAGGCTGTNGCGTCTCGTGATTGTGGTGATGCCAATTTAGTGAACGCCAAGTTCTACAGTGCCATGGCCGACACCTACGCTAACGGCGAAGATCGACTGTCGAAAGAACAGGTTGACGAGGTTCTGGGCTCGATTGGTCAGTAAGGCAATNTCTCAGTCAATAGTCACTAGGACTCNGGCTGCTCGAGTGCCCGCTCGAGTTGCGTCATGGGGCCGCCGTCAAAAACCAGTTGAAAGCCCGCTTCCTTGAGCAAGGTCTTTGCTTGCGCAGACCGGCGTCCGCTGCGGCAGTAGACAATGACTTCCTCATCGAGCTCGACGCCCATGTCGAGTAAGGTACCGGGGAGGCCCTGAAGCGGATGATTGAGCGCGCCATCGATCGCACCGGAGGCGTATTCACCCTCGGAGCGCACGTCGACAATGATGGGAGAGCCCAGGCCCTGCTGGATCTCGACGAGATCGTCTGCCGCCTGAACCCACAGGCTGGAAACGGTGAATAAGAGGGCGCTGAGTCGCGCCCCTGTCATTAGGCTGCGACCGACGCGTCGTTGCTCTGAGGTTCCTGTGACTCTTCTTCCAAGATCCATTCTTTTGCCGCCTCAAGCGCTTCTANTCGGGTGACGTACTGCATGTTAGCAGGTAAGTGATCGGCAACGCCCAGCCCCTTAAGAACCTGAGCCACTTCCTGCTTAATACCGCAGGCATATAGGCGTTTTCCCGCGTTATGTGCATCAACAGCAATAGTCTCTACCGCTCGAGCGGCCGACACATCCATAAAGGGCACGCGATGGAAGTCNAGTACAATGGCGATGTGGTCGTTGCGTCCGACACGCTCTCGGACGTGGTGTCCCATATCGGCGGCAGCGCCGAAGCTCAATGGACCACCAAAATCAAACAGGGTGAGATGGTCATCAACTGCCTTGAAAATTTCTGTTTCAGCTTCGGTCAGCGCGACTTCGCCGCCATCACCCTCACCACTCACCGCTTTCAGTTGCTCGTCCGCAATCTGTTTGACGAAGGCGAGTGCTGCAATGACAACGCCCGCCATGACCGCAGTGATGAGGTCGACAAAGACAGTGAGACCCAGCACTAGCGCCATCAGCATCAGATCGAATCGAGGTCCCTGATGAGCCCGCTTGAGGTAGGCGATGTCGATAATATCGTAGCCAACCTTCACCAGAATGCCGGCTAGAACAGCGTGCGGGATCTTGGCGGCGAAAGGGGCGAGGACAAGAACAACGCCTAGGAGCAGCGCGCTGTGGAACATGCCTGAAATTTTGGTGCTACCACCTGTGCGAATATTGACGACCGTGCGCATAGTCGCGCCCGCACCCGGGATACCGCCGAAAAACCCGGCGATGGTATTGCCGATCCCCTGACCGACGAGCTCGCGGTTTGAGTTGTGTCGGGTGCGAGTCATGTTGTCTGCGACGAGCGACGTCAGCAGGCTATCGATAGCGCCCAGAGCAGCAAGAATGGCCGCCGCCTCGAATATGATGATGGCGGTATCCGCCTCGATCGACGGCACAACAAAACTCGGCAGGCCTGTCGGAATGGCACCCAAAACAGGCAAGCCTTCGAGAGACAGCCCAATGAGTGTGCCGGTCACCAGCGCTGCAAGTGGTGCTGGGACGACACGACCCCAGGTTGCGGGCCAGCTAAAGACCATAACGAGCGTCAGAAGGCCCACAAACAATGCACCAAAATGAGGGTCCATAACCGCCGTTGGTACCTCCAGTAGCGCCGGAATCGTGCCGCCGCCCTGAGGCTCATGCCCAAACAGTCGCGCGAGTTGCAATGCAATGATGATGCAACCAATACCGCTCATGAAGCCTGAGACTACGGGGTAGGGAACCAGCCGGATGTATTGTCCAAAGCCTAAAACCCCGAATACGATTTGCATGATTCCGGCGAGAATCACGGTGGCAAATACGAGCGACGGGTCCCCGTTTAACGAGGCAAAAACACCGGCGAAGACAACAACCATTGGACCTGTCGGACCCGTGATTTGTGAGCCCGTGCCGCCGAAGAGAGCGGCGAAAAATCCGACAATAATCGCGCCATAGACACCGGCAATGGGACCTGCACCTGACGCCTCACCAAAGGCAAGTGCCAATGGGAGCGCAACAACACCAGCGGTTAATCCGCCGTAAATGTCCCCGCGAAGATTACTCGTATCGAAAAACTTGCTGCTCATATCAATGTGCCCGCTTAAATTTGTTCGCGTTAGTACTGCTTGGTTTAGTAAAGCTATCCCTGATGAATGCGGTTGCTTAGCCTTCAGGCATCGCAGAGCTGTGGTGCTGAATAATTTTCCAGGCACCGTCAATGAGCTCATAGGTATAGTTAAAACGTGCGGCTACGGTTGAACCGTCGCCAAAGGTAAAGACGTAGACCCCAGCGTTGGTCGCCAACGTGTCAGATAGCACCCGTGCGTTCGACTCCGTGATTACCCCTTGAGGTTGTTTGGCGAGAAATGCAACGAAGTAATCTCTGATCTCGGCATGATTGTGACGAACTTGGTTGGATACCGTTGGCAGTAAGACCGCATCTTCAGCATACATGGCAGTGACAACATCAGGGTCTCCCGTTGCCAGAGCATCGTTCCAGTCACCAAATAGCGCAATTACCTGTTCTTCGTTCACAGTTATCTCCATTAAATTTGAAAAGGGTGTAAACCAAGCCCACCACCGTCCCTCATCTCGCTCGGATAAGTTTGGATTTAAAGTGTGTGCAAAGTTTGTACAGTGCTATGTACGCGCACATCCTATTGATTGGATGCGATAGTTGTTACTAATATATCAATATCTTTTGATAGTAAAAAACTATCACCGACAAAGGAGTCGTAATGCAGTCAAAATTGAATGTCAGTCTGCGACAAATCGCCTATTTCAAGGCTATCGGCGAAGTGGGAAGCTTCCGCGGCGCTGCGGAACGTCTCGGTGTGACCCAGCCCACATTGACAGCTCAGATAGCGACGCTCGAGGAGTCTTTAGGCGTCAAGTTATTTGAGCGAACACGATCTGGCGCTACGCCGACGGTTGCTGCCAGAGAGCTGATACCCGTCTGTAACCGCATTCAGGAAGAAGTTCAGAGCTTCGTCGACACGGCGCATGGGTTTACCGGGGGTGAAACGGGAACGTATCGAATCGGCGTGACGCCGACCTTGGGGCCATACCTCCTTCCTCAGGTCCTGCCTGAAATTCATGAACGTTTCCAAGAGCTTCGCCTTTTTGTGCGCGAGGGAGTGCCAGCGGAACTGAATCAGGATCTCAGGGGCGCTAAGCATGACCTTATCTTGTCGACTCAGCCAATAGCCGAGGCAGGTTTAGAGATAAGCCCTCTGTTCAGAGAACCGTTGAAATTGGTATTGCCCCTCGATCATCGCCTAGCAAATAAGAAAGTGATTAATCGTACGGACCTCGTGGGTGAGGAGGTACTGACGATTGACGAACACCACCTGTATCACAGGCAAGTGACCGAACTCTGCCAGACACTGGGTGCCACGACACGTCGAGACTTTGAGGGGACGTCGCTCGATACGTTACGGCAGATGGTCGTTATGGGTATGGGGATTACCTTCTTACCGTCACTGTACGTTGCGTCCGAGATTCGAGACTCGGACCCGCTTCGCGTCACGGATGTTTTTGGGGTCAATATGTATCGTGATCACGCGCTGGCGTGGCGGAGTCGATCGCCTGCCCGCCCGTTGTTCCGAAGGCTCGCACAAACCATCAGAGAGTTGGTTCCCGCGACTGGCGCCAGTGACCTACGACTGTTGTATTAGTGAGTCCGGCGTTTAAGGCCGTGTCTGAAGCGTCGTGGGCAGGTGTTTTAAGTGAGCGCGCCAGAACCATGGCGCTACAGTGGTTGTTTGATGGACTTACCTTGATAAGATTCAGCAAATAACGCTAATAAATCGCACGGCCCAGTGAGTGCAGGGTAATTGAACGCCTGCAGAAAGGGCGGGTGAAAAGTGCAGACCGTATTGAAAGTAACTAAGGGGAGTAACTGACATGAGCTACGAATCGACGACACCATTGATCAACACCGGACTGGATTCGAGCTGTCTGACGGTTGAGTTTAATCGACCCGACGCGCTCAACGCATTGCGCCCGGAGATGCTCTCTGAGGCGGCTCGGCTGGTAGAGCAGGCGAGTGATGACCCCGCGGTAAAGGTAATTGTGTTGCGGGGCGCCGGCCGCGCCTTCTCCGCCGGCGTCGATTTGAAGGTACTCCAGGGTATTAAACCCGAGGGTGGGATCATCGGTAACGTGTTTGATGAGCCCGCTGCGCGTTTAGCGGCAGCGATCCGTGATTCGGGTGTTCCTGTAATTGCACGTGCCGTGGGTGCGTGCTTCACGGGCGCCCTAGAAGTCGCCCTTCACTGCGATTTTGTCTACACCACAGATTCGACGAAGTTTGGCGACACCCACACAAAATTTGGTTTGCGACCCACCTGGGGAATGTCGCAAACACTGTCCCGTGCGGTGGGCCAGCGACGCGCCCGCGAGCTGTCGTTTACGGCGCGGATCTTCACCGGCGCTCAAGCGGTTGAGTGGGGTGTTGCCAATGCGAGTTTTGAAACACCTGAAGCACTTGATGACGCCTTGGCCTCGACGTGCGCCCAAATTGCGGGTAACAGTGCAGAGGCGGTTGCGGCGATGAAAGACCTCTATCGACTCGCTGAAACAGAGCAAGGTATTCGCCCTTCTTTGGCCGGCGAAACCGCTTCAAATTACGATATTTCGGACACCGACGATCGGCTCTCTGCTTTCTAGTCAAAGTTGTGTCTAACCCCTCGGGGGGACTCGTTTTTACGTACCTATTGCGTCGCAAAAAAAAGACGGTTAACGTCGCGTTTTTCGTGGTTGAGACACGTCATGAGTGCGGCAAAAACCTTACTAGAATCGCTGTACTTCGAAGTCATCCCAATGAAGGGATTCGAAGAAAAGCTGGACGTGCTCAAGGCGGGTGATCGCGTTGGNATTACCTGTTCCCCTAAGCAGGGTTTGCAGGTCACGCTCGATACGGTTGCCAAGCTCNCTGACCGCGGATTCTCGCTGACGCCGCACCTCGCTGCGCGTCAGGTCNTGCATAAGCAGCATCTNAAAGACATNGTGTCCCAGCTCACAGACANNNGGATNACCTCCATCTTTGTGCCGGGTGGTGATCTTGATGAGCCCATGGGTGAATACGACAGCTCNGCAGCGGTGC
>NZIH01000003.1 GCA_002691565.1 Halieaceae bacterium | reverse complement strand
GTTTCACGCCTGAGGTCCCCCATCCACTCGAATTCATTCCACTCAGGTACAAGATCGCTGGCCATTTCGAATACACCGTGACCTACCCGCGCCATGCCCCGACCGATACCAATGAGCTCTTCTGGCGTAGCTGTTGTGCCGGGTACCAATTCACCGTCCACTGATTTGTGTAGCACCGTTCGTGAGGTAGAAAACCCCAGCGCTCCCGCTCGGAGTCCTTCCTCGACAATATTGGCCATTCTCGCGATGTCAGATTCGGTTGGATCTTCATTGGCCGCACCACGATCACCCATCACGTAGGCTCGAACCGCGCCATGTGGCACGTGCGTCGCAACATCAACTGCTCTTGGCATTTCCTCTAACGCATCGAGGTACTCTGGAAAGCTCTCCCAATTCCATGACATGCCCTCAGAGAGCGCTGATCCTGGGATATCCTCAACACCCTCCATTAATCTGATGAGCCAGTCGTGTCGATCTGGCGCAGCAGGTGCAAAGCCCACACCACAGTTACCCATGACAACAGTCGTCACGCCATGCCAGGACGAAGGTGCCATTTCCTGATCCCACGTGGCCTGACCGTCATAATGCGTATGGATATCGACAAANCCCGGTGTCACGTAGCAGCCGCTGGCGTCGTACACTGCTTGCGCGTCACCNAGATCAGNGCCNATTGCGACAACNGATTCACCCGTGATTGCCACATCCGCTGTGTAGGGCTCGCGGCCGGTGCCATCGACGANGGTGCCGCCGCGAATAATCAGATCGTAAGCCATGGCTTTGTCCTTATTTTTGGTATNCCAGCATTTCGCCGAATGTGGAAGCGACTGTCAACCGCAGTCCAAGTTGCGAGGTTCATTTTTCACTCCTATATTGAAGAGAGTCTTAGATAAGGAGATGCGACGTGAGCACGGCTGTTTGGGCGGTATTAGGCGTTATTGGTTTGGTTGTACTGGTCGTATTGGCCATCGCGTTGTGGGCCATCGGTGCCTATAACAATTTTGTTCGCCTCAAGAACCTTGTTTCAGAGGGTTGGAGCGGTATTGAAGTGCAGTTGAAGCGACGATCTAACCTGGTGCCAAACTTGGTCGCTGCGGTAAAGGGTTATGCAGAGCACGAGTCCTCAGTATTCGAGGAAGTGACACAGGCCCGAGCTTCCATCGGGCGTGGCTCGGTGGGCGAGCAGGCGGCAGCGGAGAGCAATATGGCCAAGTCACTGATGAATCTTTTTGCCGTAGCGGAAAACTACCCTGATCTAAAAGCGGATAAGAATTTCCAACAGTTACAGGCTGAATTATCTGACTTGGAAGATGTCATCCAGAAAGCCCGGCGCTACTACAACGGCACGGTTCGTGATTTCAATACGGAATTGGAACTGTTCCCGGGCAATCTTATTGCTGGAATGTTTAATTTCGCGTCCGCTGAATTCTTCGAGCTTGAAAATGAAGCGGATGCAGCGGTCCCAGAGGTCAGTTTTAGCAGCTAGCGGAGATGAACACGATGTTGAGGTCTAAAGTGATACTTCGACCGTCTGCATGGGGTATGGCTCTCGCTCTTTTGTTGTTTGCGGCGCTGGTAATGGCGCAACCTCCCACCATCGAGATTAATGCTGAAACAGGGTTACCCACGGCGGCAGATATTGATGACGAACTTGCCGAGCGTATTGCTGCTCAGATAGCAAGTGAGCAAGAAGCTACTGCTCAACAGGATCTCGAGCCGCAGCTAGAGCTACAACGACCTAATCGCAAACCAACTCGGGAGAGTCTTGGTTTTTATCGTGTTCGAGTAGACGTCCAGACAGATGGTAGCTTAGAAGTCACAGAGACCATTGATGCCTATGCCCTGGGTCAGCAGATAAAAAGAGGTATCTTCCGAGAGTTTTCGCTTCTCAATGTTGAGCGATATCAACCGAGTAATCCCTACACTGTTCTGTCTGTGAAGCGCGACGGGTCACCGATTCAAGACTGGTTTGAAAAGCGTGGCTCAACTTTTTATAGGGTGTATATGGGTAGCCCAAACCGACTCCTTACAAAGAGTAGGTGGTACACCTACGAGCTTAAATATCGCGTCCCAAAGGCGATTCTTCAGTATGAAGACCACGATCTCTTATATTGGAATGTCATTCCCTTTCACTGGGCATTCCCCATTGGTTCTGTGGAGGTTGAAGTCCGCTTCCCAGAAGGGTTCGTGACGCGAGATGTCGAGATAAAAAGTGGCCGATTCGGCGCCAAGCACAACTACGTCAACGCTGAGTGGCAGCAAGCTGCCGACAATGTAGTTCGAGTTACCGCCAACGATCTCCTGGCGAAGCGCGGTATCACACTGATGGTTAAAACGAGGCCGGACCTAGTAGAGGCAACGGAGAGCTACCCGACGGCTGATTTGGCCAATAGTTTAATATCGGGCACTTCGATTAACGATCAAGGGTTCATCAGCTGGTTAACAACTAAGCCGTTGAGCCACGTTATTGGTCCCATTGGCATGGCGGGGTTAGCCATTGGTTTAATGATTTTCTTGTGGCGGCGCGTCGGTATCGATCCACCCGCTAAAACCATAGTGCCGTTGTACGATGCCCCACGCGGTCTCTCCGCGGCAGGCGCGCGATATATTTATCAGTTTGGATATGCGGACCCCACGCACCTGATGGTCACGGCTGTTGTCAGCGCAGCCACTAAAGGGGTTATCAACATTGACGACAAGCATGCCAGTGGAACGATGCTGACTCGCACTGGGGCACCCGATAGCGAACTGTCTCTCGGTGAGCGTGTCGTTCTCAAAGAGCTTATGGGTGGCAGTCATGAGTTTTTACTGCAGAAAACGACTACGAAAACCGATGATGAAACGTTGCTGAAAATGCAGTCGACGAAGTTGATCAAAACGCAGGATGCGCTGATTGCTCATCTCGATAAAGAATTGGGCGCGCAACTGTTTGAGTGGCGAACCGGTTACAAAATCTTTTTCTGGGCGCTCGCATTTGCCACTGCGTTAGCGGTCATGATCCTCGTACAGAACGATTCATTCCTGAAGCGAAATGAGCAGTTAATGTCGGCAGGTTTTGTTAGTTTGAGTGTATTCCTTCCCGGATTACTGATGGGAATGCGTGAGAAGTGGATGATCAATAAAGCGTCCTTCGCCGGTCGACCACTGGCGCTGGCGACCGACTTTTTCTTCTGCTCCTTTTTCGCCTTCGTACTGCAGTATTATGTTGTGGCGGTTTACGCTGAGGAATCTTGGCCTCTTTGGCAGGCACTTGTTCTGCTGATGTTCCCGGGCGCTATTGCCTACGGGCTGGGTTTCTCTGCGTTCTTGATGGCGAAGATCATTGACAGTCCAACGGTGCAAGGAACGCGCGCCATTGCAGAGGTAAAAGGCCTCAGGATGTACATTGCTGCGGCGGAGGAGAAGCTGGATCGCCATTTGACCCCAACAAAAACGCCGGAGCAATTCACTCGACTCTATCCATACGCATTTGCATTGAAGCTGGAGGCAGAATGGATAGACCAGTTTTCTGAGGAATTGAGCCGGTGGATGAGCGACGGAACCATGGGAGATCAAATGAATTGGTACCAGCATCGCTCCTCAAGTCGATGGGGGAGTAGATCCACTTGGACAACCTCGTTCAGCGACTCGGTCACAAGTGGCGTTGGTTATACCCCTCCCTCTGCGGGCGGAGGCGGTGGCGGTTTCGGCGGTGGCGGCGGCGGTGGCGGTGGCGGCGGCGGCTTCTGAGTTTGATCGGGCGCGATGTCACTTCAGAATCGCGTTTGTGTTTGCCTATAATCGTGCGTAACGTGAAACGGGTAATAACAACAAGACACGCTGAGTTATGAATTTCGATATTCCCGAGGATATCCGCCTTTTCTTGGAGGAGGTGGATCGTTTTATTGAGCGCGAGATCAAGCCGCTTGAGAACAGTAACGACAACATTCGATTCTTCGATCACCGGCGCGAGGATGCTCGGACTGATTGGGATCGTGATGGCCTTCCGAACGAAGAGTGGGAGGCGTTACTGGGTGAGGCCAAGCGGCGCGCCATTGNTGCTGGTATTTTCAGTTATCCGTTTCCTNGTGAGCATGGGGGCCGCGATGGCGGCAATCTTGGCATGGCGATTATCCGTGAACACTTAGCTGCCATGGGATTGGGTTTGCACAACGACTTGCAGAATGAGCATTCCATCGTGGGTAATAATATTGGNCTGTTGCTGATGCTCGAATACGGCACCNCTGAGCAGCAGGCGGAGTGGCTGCCGGGGCTCAAAACAGCAACGCGGGGCTTTGCNTTTGGTATTACCGAACCNGATCACGGTTCNGATGCGACACATATGGAAACTGTTGCGGTCCGTGATGGTGATGACTGGGTCATCAATGGGGTAAAGACCTGGAACACGGGGGTACACAAAGCACACAGCGATATGGTCATGGCACGCACGTCGGGTGGTCCTGGTGACGCCGGTGGTATCACCGCGTTTTTGGTGCCTATGAATTCACCCGGCGTAGACGTCGAGGAGTACCTGTGGACGTTCAATATGCCCTCTGACCATGCTCGCGTGCGGTTTACTGATGTCCGGGTCCCGGACAGCGCCATATTTGCAGGTGAAGGCCGAGGTCTGCAGGTAGTGCAGCACTTTTTCAACGAAAATCGTATTAGACAAGCCGCATCGAGCTTGGGCGCGGCTCAATACTGTGTGGACGAAGCCGTAGAGTACGCGAAGCACAGGAAGCCATTTGGTAAAGCTCTGGCGACCAATCAGGCGATTCAGTTCCCTCTAGTCGATCTTCAAGCCCGCTGTGAAATGCTGCGAGCGCTGATTCACAAGACGGCTTGGCTAATGGATCGCGATGGGGCCTTTTCTGTCTCCGACAAAGTCTCGATGTGTAACTATCAAGCCAATCAGTTGTGCTGCGAGGCGGCGGATACAGCCATGCAAGTCCACGGAGGAATTGGCTACTCACGTTACAAGCCGTTTGAGCATATTTATCGACACCACCGGCGTTATCGAATCACCGAGGGCGCGGATGAGATTCAAAAGCGGCGGGTGGCCGGTTATCTGTTTGGGTTTATGGGGCAGCGAAANCCCAAAGGTGTGAGTTGACGGTGTTGGATGCTGAGTTCAATTCACAGGTAAGCCGATTCATTGGTCGGATTTTTCCGGAATCTGAGCTTATTGATGTCCAGCAGCTGACCGCAGGAGCCTCTCAGCAAACGTTTAAGGTTAGCGTGCGTCATCGAGAAGGCCATGAGGGCCACTATGCGCTGCGACGGGCACAGCCAGGGCTCGAGCGCTCCTCCTATGGACAGGTGACGCCCAGCGTGGAGGCAGAACTGCTCGAATTGGCGTCTTCCGCCCATGTTCCGGTGCCTAGAGTGATTGAGTCGCTTGATTCCGCCGATGGATTGGGGGATGGCTATCTTATGGAGTGGCTGAATGGTGAAACCATGGGCCAACGTATCGTCAAGCTACCTGAACTTGAGAATACGCGAGAAAAGCTCGCCTTTGAGTGTGGTCAAGCACTGGCACGAATTCACGCGATAAAGGTTCCAGAGTCGGTGCGCAACGTCCTGCACGCTGTATCGCCCGAAGGCCTTGTTCGAGAGACGTGGGAGGCTTACATCGCCCTGGAAACACCACAACCGATGATTGACTATACGGCGCAATGGTTGCTTCGAAATATTCCTCCTCAGTCAGACAACGCTTTGGTTCACGGCGATTTTCGAAACGGTAATCTGATGGTGTCCGAGCAGGGTATCAGGGCGGTTCTGGATTGGGAGTTGTGTCATTTGGGCGATCCAATGCGTGATCTTGGTTGGCTTTGCGTCAATTCATGGCGGTTTGGTCGGCGCGAGTTGCCCGTCGGTGGGTTCGGAACGGTTGACGACCTGATCGCAGGTTATGAGACAGAGTCGGGGACTTCCGTAGATAAAGGAGCCCTTCATTTCTGGGAGGTGTTCGGGTCCTTTTGGTGGTCTGTAACCACCTTGGGAATGGCGCAGACCTGGCGCACGGGAGAAACGCCCTCGGTTGAGCGTCCGGTTATCGGTCGCAGAAGTTCGGAAGCGCAGATGGATTGCGTGCACCTTTTGATCCCCGGCCCTATCGGCTCTTCGCTTGAGCCGCGAGATGAGACCAATTTGCCAACATCATCCGAGCTAGTGAGCTCGGTGAGGGCGCACCTCAAAACATCGGTTCTGGAGAACCTCGAAGGGGCTGATAAATTCTTACTTCGGGTGGCAATGAATTCCCTGGCTATTGCAGAGCGAGAGCTTCAGTTTTTGCCTGTGCTAGAGGCGCAGGAGCTGGATCGCTTAGCGGCGCTTGTTGGGGAGGGAGACCTAGCCGAACTGCGCTGGAAACTCGTGCACGCTTTACGGAGCGAATCCTGCGCTCACGATTCGCGTCTTCACGAGCACCTTAGGTTAACCGTTGCCGACCGTCTCGCAGTGGATCAGCCCACGTATTCAGCGTTAACGTCCGTAGCATCAATGGCTGGATAAGCGGTGACGTTAGAGTTTTTGGTTAACCTGCCATAGACTTACCCTTGTGCCGTTGTAGCTCAGTTGGAAGAGCGTTTGCCTCCTAAGCGAAAGGTCGCAGGTTCGATCCCTGCCAGCGGCGCCACCACATCACAGTCGATGAATCAGGATCGTATCGGGTATGCGCTAAGCGCTATGGCTTAAACGATCGAACGGAAGAGCGAACCCTTGTCGCGTCGAAAAGTAAAACTGTCTAGGGCTGGGTCGTCCCAGTCCACGGTGCCCGTTGTTGAGGACGTCTTCGTGGAGGCTGTTCGTGATCTGAGCAGTGACGGGCGTGGTGTTATCGAGGCGCCTGATGGGCAGATCTTATTTGTCTCGGGCGTCTGGCCGGGCGAGGAGGTTGAGATCAAGCGGTCTCGCCGGGGTAAGTCAGTGGTGGCCGAGCTCCAATCGATCCTGACACCATCAACTGCGCGTCTCGACCCTGTCTGTGTGCATCATCAGCAGGGCAGTTGCGGAGGTTGTCCCTGGATGTTCGTTGACTACCAAGAGCAACTCCAGCAAAAGCAGAACCGACTCTCCAAANTTGCCAAGAGAATCGCTTTTACTAAGCAAACATGCTTAGTTCGCGAGGCACCTCAAAGTCTGGGATACCGCAATCGAGCTCAGTTAAAGTCCGATGGCGTGAAGCTGGGTTATGTAGCTAAGGGATCCCATGAGCTAGCCGATGTTACTGAATGCCCTGTCTTAACCGATGTGAATCAACGGCAGTTGGCAACGCTNCGAAAGACNTTGCCCAACCGGGATTGGCGTCCCAGNAAGCACCAGCAGTGGACGACCNTTGATATTGATGACGAGCGGGGTACGCCGCTGATCAATCAGCGCCAAGCGTTTCGGCAAGGTAATTCGGACCAAAACAATCAGTTGCGGAAATGGTTGAGCNCCAAGCTGGCGAGCTTACCCATGCCAGGCTCNGTATTTGAATTCTTCTGCGGTTCGGGCAACCTGACGGAGCTGATCTCTCAACAGATAAAGTCGCCCGTAATTGCGGTTGAGGCCGATGCCTTGTCAATCGACGAATTGACTGCACGCGCTTTGCCAAATGTACGACCAGTGCGAGTTAATCTGTTCTCCGAGCCAAGCATTACCTCACATTTGCCCGTGGCTGAGCATGAGATCGGTATTGTCATGGATCCACCTCGAGATGGGCTTAAAGAACGCGATGCGCTAGCGGCTTGGTTTATGCGAGCCCAATGGGTTGTTTACGTCTCCTGCGATGCGGCGACCTGGGAGCGGGACGCTGTGTTCATGCAAGCTTGTGGACTTTTCGCGGATGACGTATCAGGCCTAGATATGTTCCCTCACACACCACACATCGAGATACTGTCGGTCTTCAAGCGCGAGAGCCGATAGTCCCTGTCATGAACTCTAGCACTTCGTTGAAGTTGCCTCGAAATACGACATGTCGCTGTTTGGACTTGAGTTGATAGTCATACATGGGGTCGTAGTAGTCCCGCAGTAAAACGGTAATCCATTGCTTGTGTTGTTCTGGGTCGCCCTGCGAGTGCGCTAGCAGCGCTTTTTCCAACACCTCGGAGAGCTCTTGATAGCGCGCGCCGCCTAGGCGCTTTTGAATATTCGCGAGACTTAGCCTTAACGAAGTGGCAAAGGCTGAAAAAGCAGCCTCGTGAGAGTCACAGAGTGCGACCTGTTCTCGGTAGTTGCTTAAAATATAGTTTTCCCAGGAGTGATGGACGCGGTCTTCAAGACTTGCATCCAGCACGACAAGAGGCGCCGCCCGGAGCTTTTCCTGCAAAGTGAGGGGCAATGCGCATCGCCCAATCAATCGGCTTTCATCTTCCATTATCACCTGTTGATGCCCACCGTTACGCAATTTAAGTAGCTCGATAGCAATACGGTTCTCAAAATTGACTTGAGTCGGCTGTGGTTCTGCCCGCTTACCAAACGCGCTGCCNCTGTGGTGTGCAAGGCCCTCTAAATCGATTACTGGCAATCTGAGCATGTCAGAGGCTTGATTCAATAATGCGGTCTTTGCGACGCCTGTTCTCCCGCCAATGACTACAAGGCTGGTGTCGGACAGGCACTNCTCAAGGGAGTTCAGTAGGTAAGCGCGGAGCGCTTTATAACCCCCGTCAACGACTGGCAGGTGATACCCCTCGGAAGCAAGCCATGCCTGTACCGTTTGAGATCGCAATCCACCGCGGAAACAAAATAGGGCGGCATTCTCGTTACGCTTTACCTGCTCGATCCAGGCGGCAATGCGGTCTTCCTTTACGTGGCCAGAAACCAGCTCGTGACCCAATGCGACCGCGGCGTGTTCGCCCTGTTCTTTATAGCGGATGCCAACNTGCTCGCGCTCGACATCTGTCATGAGNGGGAGGTTAACCGCTCCGGGGAAACTGCCACNCGCAAACTCGATAGGTGCACGAGTATCAATTAAGGATCTATCCCTGAGGAACANCTCCTCNAAGGTCGATGAATCGAGACGTGATGAGTGCTTCTCAGTCACAGAGCTTCAGTAATGNCTCTTNATTGGCCTGCTTGCTCAGGCGCCCAATCGGCATGGAGGGNAACCCTGCGTTTTTCAGGACTTTAGCGACCTCATCCACAGCCTCGGGTTGCACGGTAATGAGCAGTCCACCACTGGTTTGAGGATCGCACAGAATCGCACGCTCGGTGTCACTCAGTGACGGTAAGTGTTTTGCTATTGAGGCATGATTCCGGCCCGTACCACCGGGGACACATGCCTCGGCCACGTAATGCTCGAGATTTGGCAGTTTTGGGATCTTAGACCACGAAATTTCCGCATCAAGCGAGCTCGATACCATGATTTCAGTCAGGTGGCCTGCGAGTCCAAACCCCGTGACATCAGTCAGCGCATTGACGCCTTTGATTTCCGCCAGGGAGGGCCCAATTCGGTTAAGTGATCGCATGCTTTCGCTCGCCAGCTCAACGTCGTCCCGCTGAGCCTTACCGTGTTTGATTGCCGTGCTGATGATTCCGACTCCCAGCGGTTTGGTAAGGAAAAGCGTGTCCCCATGTTGAGCTGCATTGTTCTGCTTTAGATTCTCAATCTCGACAAGCCCGGAAACGGCGAGTCCGAAAATGGGTTCCGAGATATCAATGCTGTGGCCTCCCGCCAGCGCGATACCGGCCTCGCGACAGGTCTGCCGAGCGCCCGCCAGTACGCTGCTGGCGACGGAGGGCGCAAGTTTGTCTACTGGCCATCCNAGTATGGCAATCGCCACCGTTGGATGTCCTCCCATCGCATAGATATCGCTAATCGCATTGGTCGCAGAAATCTGNCCAAATTCGAAGGGGTCATCCACGATCGGTGTAAAAAAATCGGTGGTGCTCAGCAGGGCTCTGCCATCACCAATATCGANGGCCGCGGCATCATCGCGGCTACTGTTNCCNACNAGCAACGGNGATGTGCTGTCCTCGAGTGCATCGATTTCNACCGGCGTCAGAATNTCTCGAAGCGTCTCGGGNGACAATTTGCAGCCACANCCNGCNGCCGGGCTGAATTGTGTCAACTTAATCGTGTTTGATTCCATGGTTACCGCGTTGTCTTGTTTACTGTTTAGTCGCTCGCATTTGGATTGAAAAAACTGTCATAGAGCTTCATGCTCCCTGAGATGTTCAGTTGTATCTTCCGAAACTCTCGCACAGTACTGNTCTGTTGTCTGCTTTCACTCGGTCCTCTGGTCGCTAGCGCGACTGATGACACAGCGATAGCGCAGCAGACCAGCGATCGTGACCAATTTAAATTGGCCGTTAGAGAGCTTCGCACAGGCGTGGGGCCAAGGTATCAGACTTTGCGTCAGGAGTTGGATGATTATCCACTCGCCATCTATCTCGATGCGCTCGTGATTGAGGGTAATNTGCACTACGGCAAGCCCGACGACGTGAAAGTATTTCTGCAGGCAGCGGAGGCATCTCCCATTGCTATGCGCACCTTGCGTAGTTTCGTTCGGCACAAAATTGACGACCGTCGATGGGAAGCGGTTGTGGAGGTCACAGACGGCTTATCACTCAGTACTGAGTTGACCTGTCACCGCGCGCATGCGCTTTTGATGAGGGGAGACGAACGTCGAGCAACACCCCTTCTCAACNGTGTTTGGACAGTAGGGAAGTCGCAAATCAAGGCCTGTGATCCCGCGTTTAAGGCCTGGTATCGAAAGTCCGGNCCATCGGATGAGGTGGTGTGGAATCGGGCGTTAAAAGCCGCAGATGCGCGAAACTCGACCCTACTGCGCTACTTAAAGCGATTTGCGTCCGAAGACCTGAAGCGTAGCCTCGATGATTTAGGTGCAATCTACACCCGTCCCGATCGGGTCACTCGGAAAACACGTGGATCGCTCTCTCGTCAGCAAGATATTGCGCATATGGGAATCAAGCGGTTAGCCAAAGTAAATCCCAAGCGTGCACTCGATGCGATGCAAGCCCTATCAAAACGCTTCGAGTTCGACGAATCTCAGCAAACGACCATGCACAGCCTCATTGTCCGTCATAGTTTGTTCGCGAAAAGTGCTGCACCTGATGATTGGGTCNANTCGCGCNTGGCCGAGTTGCGCGACGATGAGCTGACGGAGATCTATCTGAGATCTACCATTGGAGACGCGGACTGGCCGAGTTTTAGAGTGGCCTATGAATGGCTGTCTGCCGAGCGACAAGCGAGTGATGAGTGGCGTTATTGGCGCGTTATGGCGGCAGCGCCCGGTGAAGCGGAGCGCTCCGAGGCGGAACTCAATACTCTGGCAGCGGGGCGAGGTTTTCACGCATACCTAGCGGCAGAGATCTTATCTCTCCCGCTAGGTTTAGCGAGTGACGACATCGTCGCGCCGCCGGTCACNGACAGTGACGNGGTTGCCCGAGTTCGAGAGCTCATCGCCGTGGGAATGATCTGGGAGGCGAGAAGTGAGTTCAGAGCTGCNCTTGNCGACCCTGCCGTCGCTTTGAGNCTCGCCGACTTGGCTGCGGAATCGGGGTGGCACAGTCTTGCCATCGAGGCCGCGGCTGCTGCGAAGGCCTGGGGGCGGGTGGATTTGCGGTTTCCTGTCGTTTATCAAACCGAATTCTCGAATGCCTCGGAAGAGTCCGGCTTGGACGTCGAAGAGTTATTTGCCGTAGCGAGGCGTGAGAGCGCAATGGCCCCTGACGCAGTATCAGAGGTTGGTGCACGGGGTTTGATGCAGCTTATGCCCAGCACGGCTCGTTTGACCGCACGCAAACACAATTACCGTTACAGTCGCTCTCGGCTCATGCGCCCTGGCTATAACACGGCGGTTGGCGCCCTGTATTACGCGGATTTGATCAAGCAGTATGACGGCAATCGCGTATTGGCATTAGCAGCCTACAACGCGGGCCCTAATCGCGTGCGGCGCTGGAGCGAGGGAACCATGAGTGTCGCGCGATGGGTCGATACGATTCCGTTTAAAGAGACACGGGAGTACGTTCGTGCCGTTTTGGCGTACAGCGTCATTTATCGGCTCAAAGCGGGTAAGGCCGCGAACATGCTCACTGATATGGAGCGCGATTTTTTGTATTAATTGTTGTCCTCAGAGCAATTGTTATTTGCAATGGTGACGATTGTTCCCTACAACCACATTTGGTCTACTCAGCCTCGTAAATTCACTTAGCTCCCAAACCAAAACAATAGGAAATTATTATGAAAAGTCTTCAAATGCAGTCGTGCGTCCACGCGGAGGGCACCATTGAATGTGCCTTGTTTGAGGTTGATATTGCCGCGCCGAGCGACAACGAGGTGATGGTCAAAGTTGAGGCGTCGCCCATCAATCCCTCCGATCTGGGGCTTATGTTCGGGGCTGCTGATGTTGACTCAATTCGTGCCTCAGAGCGTAACGGCCATCCCTCCATCGTTCTTGATGTTCCAGCGCCCGCAATGCGCGCAATGGCAACGAGGGTGGGAGAGTGGTTGCCCGTGGGAAATGAAGCCTGCGGCACCGTTGTAGAGGCGGGTGCCAGTCCTGAAGCACAGGCGCTTCTGGGTAAGCGCGTCGCGCTCTTTGGTGGAGAGATGTACTCCGACTACCGAACGGTATCCATTTTTCAGTGTATTGCCCTCCCAGATAGCACAACGCCAGAAGAAGGGGCTTCATGTTTCGTGAACCCAATGACAGCTCTCGGCTTCGTAGAAACCATGAAAATGGAGGGCCACAAGGCGATTGTACACACGGCAGCAGCGTCGAATCTTGGCCAGATGCTCAACCGTATTTGCCTCAATGACGGTGTTCCGCTGGTTAATATTGTGAGAAGTGAACAGCAGGTTAGTCTTCTGAAAGGTCAAGGTGCCGAACATGTGGTCAATAGTTCAGATGCTGACTTTGCGGAGCAGCTGACTGCGGCACTCAATGCGACCGGGGCTACCTTGGCGTTTGATGCGATTGGTGGCGGGAAGTTGGGTAACGCAATCCTGATGGCAATGGAGGCCTCGGCGGTGCAGCGTATGACGGAATGGTCTCGCTATGGGTCTAATGAGTTTAAGCAACTCTACATTTACGGTGCCTTAGATTTGGCACCCACCACGCTTAATCGTGGCTATGGCTTCTCTTGGGGCATTGGTGGCTGGCTTTTAACTCCCTTCATGATGAAGGCGGGACGTGAAGTGGTTGATCGTATGCAGGCGAGAGTAGTTGCCGAGCTCACGACTACGTTTGCCAGCGGTTACTCAGATCGCGTTAGCCTCGCCGAATCTGTCACTCCATCAGCTGGCGCTAAATATGGTGTACGGGCAACCGGTCAAAAGGCATTGATTACGTTCTAACTCTAGCCACCTGCGAGTTTGCAGGTGAATCCAAGGTGCTCCAGCGCGCCTTTGCAGGTCTCGCGCTGATCGCCTTGGATTTCAATCTGCTCGCCCTTGACCGCGCCGCCAACACCGCATTTTTGTTTCAGCGTTTTTGAAATTGTTTTTAACTCCGAGGTCGCAACGGGAAGACCGGTGATGATGGTCACTGCTTTTCCCCCGCGGCCCTTGGTCTCGCGAGAGATCCTTACGATACCGTCTCCCACGTGACGTGGTCGATCCTTACCACAAACACAGTTGCTGACGGCCCGGTGACACTGTGGGCAAAGCCGACCTTGGTCCGTACTGTAAACCGCGTTTCCTTTAATTTTTTTCTTCATGGTCTCTTTGAGTTGGTTTTTACTTCCCTCGTTAGTTTAGCAGTTGGTATGGTGTACGGCGCGAGGGGCGCCGATCCAATTACGTGAGATACAAAAGCATTGAATAATCAGGAAACGACAGAAGTCATCACTGAACTCGAGACTAAGATAGCGTTCCTCGAAGCCGCAAACGANGAATTGGAGCGAGCACTGCTATCACAGCATGAGCGTATTGATCGACTCGATATCGTNGTTACCGAGTTGCGCAACCGCATAAAAGAACAGGCTTCAATTATCCAGGGGCTAGATTCCCCTGGCGATGAGGCTCCACCGCCGCACTATTAAGTCACACAATAACAATGAGATAGAGCATGATTATTAAGCGCTTTCTAGTTTCACTATTCGTTCTGATCGTTGTTGCTGGGCTCTACATTTCAACACTGATTTCGGCGCCAACGCCGCCAGCCCACCAGGTATTTATTGGGGGTGAGGTGCTCACCATGGATCCTGATAACCGGGTTGCAGAAGCGGTGAGCGTGCGTGATGGTTTAATTGAAAGCGTGGGCAGCTCGGCCGAGATTAATGCACTGATAACAGATAACACAGTTGTAGTAGATCTTGCGGGACGAACCCTAATCCCCGGCTTTGTCGACGCGCACGGTCATTTTCCAGGGTCAGGTCAAACGGCGTTTACCGTTGATTTAAACAGCCCTCCGATTGGTGACACCGAGTCTATCCCGGAGCTTCTCGAAAAGTTGCGAGCGTTTGGTGAGGAGCGCAGCGACGGATGGCTCGTTGGCAGTAACTACGACGACACCTTATTGGCCGAAAAACGACATCCAACGCGTGATGACCTTGATCTTGTCTCTTCGACCCGACCGATTGCTGTGGTGCACGTATCAGGACACCTCATGGTAGTTAACTCCGCTGCGCTGGCAGAGCTTCATATCGATGAAACAACGCCTGATCCTGAAGGGGGACATATTGTTCGTGATCTCACTTCAGCGGATCAGCGGCGACCCAATGGGATTCTCGAGGAAACGGCGACGCATCATGCGAGGGATAAAACGCTTGATTTGTCTGCTACCGATGCTTGGCAGATGACCCAGCTCGCGACTTCCGAGTATTTNCAATATGGCGTAACAACGGCATCGGCAGGCGGCATGCCGACTGCNATCGCGAGTCTNCTNGGNCCGATGTCTAANTACAATCAAATGCCTCTGCGGGTGGCGCTGTTTCCGTTCTTTGACGAGGTCGGGGACGGTTTGCTCACAGGTGAANTAGCACTCGATAATTTCGCGAGTGGTCGTGTCAGNGTGCCACGGGTGAAAATCATAGCCGATGGAAGCATCCAGGGGTTTACTGGATATTTGAGCAAGCCTTATCACCGGCCCCACAAAGGTGACCCNGACTATCGTGGTTATCCAGCGGTGCCGCGGGATGNATTGTTTGAACAGGTAGAGGGCCTCTACAAGCAGCGTGTGCAGGTAGCCATTCATGGCAACGGTGACGCATCGATTCAAGATGCACTCGATGCCATTGAAGCCGCTGCGGCCAANTATCCNTGGCCTGAGGCGAGACCACTGATCATTCATGCCCAAATGTCGCGAAANGACCAAATTGAACGNATGGCAGCACTGGGCGTGACCCCNAGCTTCTTTGCCGCACATACGTTTTTCTGGGGTGATCGTCATGCGGGGATTTTCATGGGCCCCGAGCGTGCAGCGAATATGAGCCCAGCNAANTGGGCCCAAGANGCGGGCGTCCGCTTTTCTTCGCACATGGACACACCGGTGACNCCAATGAGGCCTCTACAAGCCGTTTGGAGCCCTGTAGAGCGGAAAACGAAGACAGGCGTGGTGTTGGGGCCCGATCAGCGAATCGATCGTATGAGTGCCCTGCGAGCGGTTACCATTGATGCGGCTTGGCAAGTGTTTATGGATGATGACATTGGTTCCATCGAGCCCGGAAAGTTGGCGGACTTGGTCGTTTTGTCGGGCAGNCCTCTNACGGCACCTGANTTGCGCGAGCTGCTTGTTGACATGACCCTCATNGAGGGGGTCACACACTTCNANCGAGCNGTCGATTAGCGCGTTTTAGAACGCCAAGTCCGTAGCTCACTCACAAGAATATCAGGCACTTCTAGCGCGGCGAAGTGTCCGCCGCGTTCAAACTGATTGTTGAAATGCACNAGGTCATGAAATCGACCNCGGGCCCAACGTTCACTGGTCCGCATGATTTCCTTGGGGAAAACACTCAANGCCATGGGTCGNCTGATAGGATTTAAGTTCGGCGTATTAAAACTCTCCCAGTAAAGCCGAGCCGAGGATGCGGCTGAGTTTGTCGCCCAATATAGCGTCACGTTGTCCAGGAGTTGGTCTTTGGTAAGCACGTTTTCAGGGTGTCGAACGCCGTTGCGCTCGCAATCCATCCAGAAGGCAAACTTTTCTACGATCCATGCCATTTGTCCTGAGGGAGAATCGGCGAGACCGTAGCCGAGCGTCTGTGGTCGAGTGCTTTGTTGCTTCGAATAACCTGAGTCCCAATCGTTATAAAACTGGAAAGATTCAAGCGCGTCGAGTTCAGCGGGCTGTGGGTCACTTAAGGTGGTCTCGTCGGGCAGCACAATGGGAAGTGTGCAGTGCCCAGCGGTGCAGGCTGTTTCCTCTTGCAGTAACACCGCTTGTGTCACGATAGAGCCCCAGTCACCCCCATGCGCGTGGAATGCGGTGTAATTCAATCGACGCATCAGCGTTTCCCAGAGAGCCGCAATTTTTGGGACGCCTGTACCCGTGTCTCTGGGCTTGCTCGAGAAGCCAAAGCCGGGGAGGGCGGGTAATACCACGTGGAACGCATCGTCGGGTGAGCCGCCGTGCTGTGTTGGATCGGTCAGCGCGTCAAGGATGTCCAGGTATTCCAACACGGATCCGGGCCATCCATGGGTTATCAGCAGTGGAGTCGCTGCAGTGTGCTGACTGCGCTTGTGAATAAAATGGATGGCAATACCGTCGATGTCAGTGACAAAGTTATCGAATGCTCCAAGCCTTTGCTCAATACGATCAAAGTCATAGTCATTGGCCCAGTAGTTCAAAAGCTCAGCTTGATAACTCAGCGGGACGCCTTGACTCCAGTCTTCAACGGTCTCGGCTTCCGGAAGGCGCGTCTGTTTGAGTCGTTGAATGAGATCTGCAATTACGTCAGATGGGATCGATGGNGTGAANGGCCTAATCNCAGATGAGTCCATGGGCTTACTCGNNGACAACGGTTGATTGAATCAACATACGGCGACATGACACGCGACTCAAGAGATCAGGTCTGCTTTTAGGGAGTCCTATGAGGGCGGAGCCGCGAGAGTGGATTCGAAATCGTGCTGNAAGCGCGGTTCTAANGCTTTCCTNTCGTCGTCGGACTCGACATTATTGCCTAGNAGGTAGGTTGATCGTGGCTCCCTATCGAGGAAGAGTTTACCGGTTGACAGGGCAGCCTGATTGGCCTGCGCCATCCAGACCACGGTATCTGCCCCTTCGGCATGTGAGCGAAGCACNAGTCTCGTAAGTCGCCGAAANAGGGGTAGCGACNTCTGAACCCCGGGTGTGTCTGACCAGCCAGGATGCATCGCATTCACGACAATGTTGTGCTCCCGCCATCGCTCNGCCCAGATCTCCGTCATGATACTCAANGCACGTTTACACTGTGCGTACGCGCGGGCGCCCCGATACCCATCTGATGTCATGTTAAGTCGCTTGAGGTTGAGGCGCTCAGCGTACATACCGCCGGATACGACATTGATGATGCGGGCCGTCGTATCATGATTTTGTAGAAGCGGTAACAGTCGTTCAGACAGCCGCCAGGGGGAGAGCAGTAACAGTGCATAGCTTTTCTCTAGTCCTTCTGAGGTCATCGTGTGCTCGTTGAACAGAGCGCCTGCATTGTTTATCAGCACATCGATGGCCTCTCCTTTCGCCAGGAGGCGGTCGATCAGCGTATCGGTATCTTTCAGAAGACTGAGATCTGCGAATTCAAAGCGAATATCTGTTCTGCCGGTGGCTTCTTTGATTGTCTCGGCGGTATGAGCCGCCTTAGCTTCATCTCTGACGATTAGGGTCAATGACGCGCCCGCTGAAGCCAGGTCAATGGCCGCTGCTAGCCCAATGCCGGAATTGGCACCCGTCAGCACCACGTGCCGGCCTTCCATGCGCTCACTCATTGGTGCCCAAACTCGGCGACCGGTGACATACCCATGCCGCGTAAATGAACGAAGCGCACTCAACGTCTTCGCATCAGCTTTCGCGTTTCTTGGGCTCAGAGTGGCTTCATCGGCCAATCTGGTCAGCGCAATCTCTAAGCTGTCAATTGCGAGCTGACATTGCCTATCGAGTGCTTCTGCAAGCCCTGGTAGAAGGCGTCCTAGCCCAAACTTGAAGTGAAATTCTGCGTGATAGCTGATGGCCGTATGTCCATCAGCCTCACTCAATTCGATGGTGTCATTGACGTTAAGAAACATACTCCTACCGGCAATGACGATGCGTCGACTGGAGGTGTATTCCGTAATGATGTATCTGAAACGGAGCGACAGGACCCCGATCGCTACACGTACAGTGAAGTAAGAGCCCTTGGCAACGGGTCCGAGAGAATCTTTGCGCGTAGCGGAGACGGCCGGATCCCATTCGATAAGTTTCCGCACATCACTCAAGTAGAGAAAACAGTCCTCTATGGATCGCGCAACAGAAATCGNCTTGGTAATGCCTAACATCATAACCCCCAGAGCCTGNATAGTTNCCTNCGCGGCCCTGATGTGCTCAGTTCACCTAGGGTTACTCTTCGTGGTAGACAATTCGCAGCGGTTCACCGAAATCATCGTAGACAATCTGCTTTCGCGGNTGCGGTTTACGNCGTCTGACGGTCTTTGGNGNGCGTTTCAATTGCGATTCGCGCCGACGTCGGAGCGTCTCTATGACATCATTCACGGGCGTACGCTGCNGAGGCTTGCCAGTNAAAATAGGGGTCTTAATAGGAGAGATGGCCTCGTCAACCGCACTGACACCTTGGGGAACTGCTCGGATTTCACCGCCACGATCGAGATAAGAACGCGTCTGCGACTCGAGTCGACGTCGAATATCCTGTTTTGACGGGGTTTTTTTCACAGCGCCATCTCCTTACCACCAGTATAAACCCCAGACCTGGGAATGACAGCATTGACCTGTTTTTGTAAGTGCTTGCTCGGTAGCTCGAGCTTGATACTATCCAANNGCGCCATGTAGATGTCGATGGGGGATTTTCGTGCTGGCTATTCGTTCCGCTCTGGTTTTTTTGATTATGGCCGTCACCGTCATACCGCTTGCCACGGTGTTGGTAATCTCGTCGTTTATTGCGCCGTATCGAGTGACCTATTTTTGGATTGGCAGACCCTGGCTTCAGCTGGCCATAGCCGCAACCAAATACGTTGGCGGTGTTACATCTACGGTCAATGGTTACGACAATCTACTCGCTGCTGCACCAGGGAATCGCGTCATTATCTGCAGTAAGCATCAGTCAACATATGAAACCTTTTTCTTTCCGAGCGTTATGACCAACCCGGTCGCCTACGTATACAAAAAGGAACTCAACTGGGTGCCTTTTTTTGGCTGGGCGATTGGTCGTCTGCATATGGTACCAATTGATCGGAGCGCCAAAGGGGACGCATGGCAGCGTGTCGCGAGGACCGGCGCGAAGCTAATGGATCAGGGTAAATGGATAATCATGTTTCCCGAGGGAACGCGCGCGGCGCGCGGCGATCAGCTCCTCTACAAATCAGGTGCAGCGAGGCTTGCACTGGAGACTGGAGCCGTCGTAGTGCCCGTTGCAGCCGCGACCGGTCGGTGTTGGCCCAGGAAGACTTGGCGCTTTGTACCGGGAAGGGTTGATATCTCAATTGGTCCGGCCCTCAAACCTGAAGAGGGTGAAGATGCGATTGCATTTATGAAACGTATTGAGTCCTGGATCGAAGCCGAGATGCGTGTGATCGACTCAGAGGCATACATAGATTAGATTTTAATAAGATCGAGAATAGGGGGTTTTATGGGGCTTTATAACGATTATGTTGTACCGCGACTGGTGACTTGCGCATGCGGAACCAAACCAGTGATACGGCAGCGGCAAAAGGTAGTTCCTCGCGCCCATGGTCGGGTGCTGGAGTTTGGCATTGGTGCGGGACACAACCTTCCTCACTATCAGGCTGATCGTGTCGATAAAGTCGTGGGCATTGATCCCTGTAGTAAATCCTGGGATTTGGCCGCCGAAAGGGCAGATCAAGCCAACGTTAACGTCGAATTCATTCAGGGTTCTGCTGAGGACATACCGCTTGAGAGCGGGTCTTTCGACTCTGTGCTGATTACCTTTACGTTGTGTACCGTACCGAATCCCGATGTGGCGCTGGCGGAGGCCCGTCGCATGTTGAAACCCGATGGTACCTTGTTTTTCTGTGAGCATGGCATTGCGCCCGATGAGCCAGTGGCTAAGTGGCAACGTCGAGTGAACCCTGTCTGGAAGCGCTTGTTTGGTGGTTGTCATATCACGCGAGATACGAGACAACTCCTACTGAACGCAGGTTTTGGAATTGATTCCATTGAGCAGATGTACCTGCCGGGAACGCCATCCATAGCGGGATTCAATACCTGGGGTGAGGCGAGGGTCATGTGATCCTTTGCGGGCTGCATCATTCAGGCAGCGTTGTCTGAACGTCAACACACCCCGTAACTCGATAAAAACAAACGTGAATAAGAGGTAGACCCATATGCACCGCCCCGAACCCAACTTTAATGTTGCAGCGCAGGTGATAAAACAGGCTGAGCAAAACCCCAGCAATACGGCCATCATTTTCGAGGGGAAGACCACTACCTACGGGGAATTCGCATCGCGTGTTCGTAAGCAGGCTGGCGTGTTGCGAAGCCGGGGCGTATGCGTTGGTGATCGCGTTGGCTTTCTCGGTTTTAATCAGCCCGGCTTCATTGAAACGATGTTTGCCACGATTAGTTTGGGCGCTGTGTTTGTCCCCCTGAATTTCAGATTAACTGGCGAAGAGCTCGCTTTTATCATCGGCGATGCGGGCGTGCACTCTTTGATTGTCGATCCCGAGCTCACTGAGGTAATCGACAGTGTTCGTGATCGACTTCCATGCCATCACTATTTTGCGGTCGAGGGCACACCATCTGGCTATGATTGTCTTGAGCAGGCGACGTCAGAAGCCGAAGCGACGTCCGACATTGCAAGCTCGAGCGCGCATGACACCCTGCTCATCATGTACACCTCTGGCACCACGGGTTTGCCAAAAGGTGCGATGTTGACTCACGGCAATATTGTCTGGAACAACGTCAATGCGAATTTGGCCTTTGGTGCAAAAAATACGGACGTGTTGCTTACCGCCGCCCCGTTATTCCATATCGGCGGTTTGAACGTTATGACGATCTCTGCCTTCCAGATGGGCAGTCCGCTCGTCCTGTTGCGTCACTTTGACCCTGAGGCCGTTTTAGCGGCAATCGAACGACATAAAGTGACACATATGTTTGGTGCTCCAGCCATGTTTTTATTCATGTCACAGCACCCCGCGTTTTCAAAAACGGACCTTTCCTCCATTGATATCTTGATTGTTGGGGCGGCGCCTTGCCCCGAGTCGTTGATTTCGCTCTACGGCGAGAGGGGCATCAGCTTCTGTCAAGGTTATGGTTTAACAGAGACAAGTCCCTTTGCATCGTTCCTTGGGCCACAGCGCTGTTTGGAGAAACTTGGGTCGGCAGGTCTTCCACCCGTACACACCGATATTCGCATTGTTGACGGCTCCAATTCACCGGTCGCCGCGAATGAGCGGGGCGAAATATGTATTAAAGGTCCTAACATTATGAAGGGCTATTGGAACCGACCTGATGCGACTGCCACTGCGATTGACGAACTGGGTTGGTTTCACTCAGGTGACGTTGGATATCTGGACGAGGAGGGGTATCTCTATATCTGCGATAGGCTCAAAGATATGGTGATATCAGGTGGCGAAAACGTATACCCAGCGGAGGTCGAGAGTGTACTGTTTGAGCACCCGGCCATAGCTGAAGTTGCGGTCATTGGGTTACCGGATGACACATGGGGGGAGGCGGTAACCGCGGTCGCTGCGCTTGTCCCGGATACTGATCTGACACTTGAAGAATTACGCGGCTTCGCGGAGGCNAAGCTAGCGCGTTACAAGCTACCGCTGCGCCTGCACCTGGTTGATGCNCTCCCGCGCAATCCCGCCGGTAAAGTCCTCAAGTTTCAACTGAGAGAGTCGCTTGCGTAACGCGCACCACTGGAGTGACTGATTTTAAAATGATCAAGCGATACGTGGGGATTCTCTGCTTCATATGTCTGNCCGTCGGATGTGCTCAAGAGCGACATAGCGAGGCAGTGACTCGCGTCGCAACCCCGGTCAACATGGCGGGTCACTGGGAAATCGATTTCGCTCGCAGTGATAATCTTCAAGACCAATTGAGCTCGATTGCCCGTAGAGTTCAGCGAGAGGCTACGCGTCGTGCCAGGCTCGCCGAGGAGGGGCGCGGATTTGCAGGGAGTCCGCTCCCTGACCAAAGAGATCTGATTACATTGGCTCGACTGGCGGAGATCATTANCGAGCCAGTGCTTTTGGAGGTTATCCAGAGCGACAGTCGTATTAGGGTAAAGCGAGAAAAAAGTTTTGCACTGGTCTGCGAGTACGATGGGTCGGGTCTCGGTGTCACCGTCGATACACTCGGTATCCAGCGTTGTGGCTGGGATGGTGATCAGCTGTACTTTGCCATCGAGCTGGAAGAAGGATTAGACGTGACACATCGACTGTCGAGGGCTAAAGAGACCGATACGCTTCTCATGGTGACCTCTGTAGAAACAACNGCGACTCGTTTTCCTATGGTCGTCAGTCAGTATTTCACCCCTTACGATCNGGATGCCCTTGGGTACCNCTGCGAGCGGACGTTAACACGGGGTAAGGTTTGCTCTACGCAGNAATGAGANTAACNGCCAATCAAAAAAAANCGTATGTTGGAGNTCACTGTCTCGTTCTCATCCTGACGATGCTCAATCTCCNTNTCGTTTCGGTCGCAATAGCGTCGGATGAGCCTTTCAGGTCAGTAACACAGTCGGCCTCCCCTTNNGGGGGCGTNCCGGGCCNCTTTGATGTGGGGATCTCGGTCGAGACAAGGGTCCANAANAGAAGTGGCACTGACATGGAGACAGCGTTCAGAGAGACNGANGCGCTCTTGATTGGTANCCGGCTTCGGGAGGAATTTGAAACAGCCGCTGGCTGGGGAGTGGTGCGATTGTTTCCTGAGCCCTCTGTGATACCTCAGCTGACAGCGTATCTCGAGGTACTTGCATCTGATGGGCGCGAACTCACGCTCAAAGTGACTGCCCGCACGGTCTCTGGCGAGCTGTTGCTTTC
This sequence comes from Halieaceae bacterium, assembly GCA_002691565.1. Classification (GTDB taxonomy): domain Bacteria; phylum Pseudomonadota; class Gammaproteobacteria; order Pseudomonadales; family Halieaceae; genus Luminiphilus. The sequence goes on along the minus strand of NZIH01000003.1, from coordinate 2,292 downwards.
TCAGTCCTATCGCGATACGTCCACTGGCGAAGATTATAGCAACGACTTAAAGGACCCTTTCGCTGATCTCTTCATCGCCGTCCACAATGATATTGCTGACGCAGTCTCATCAAAGTCCAGTAGTGAGCCCTATTTGCGTGTGGTGTCCTCACTGCGTTATGCGAGTGAACTGATTCCAGAGGCATTTCCCGATTACTTATGTCAGGATGCCGGCCTATTTGCCGTATGCCGCGAGCCCAGTGATGCAGATCCCATGCTGGCTCGACTGAGCCGGCTGCGAGATTACGAGTTGTTGTTTGTGGATACGATCGATGAACAGTTGGTCCGTGTTGCAGAGAAACTCAACGGCGCGTATCACCTGTGGTTAAAGGCCAGTAAGGAACAGCTCGACTGGTTAGAGTTTCGTCAGCAGCAGGGCGTTAGTCGTGAAAGCCTGCGCAACGAATCGACGTTCACTCGTTTGCAGGCCGTCTATGCGGCACATCGATCACTTAAGATTCACGAGCAGGAGCTCTTTGAGTTGGTCCTGGAGTTGGAGAATGAAGCACGTGCGACCGCAGTCTATGCCAACCAGCAGGTTTTTCGCCTCTCGGGAACGCTTGAGCAGCAGTATCGCGAGTGGAGGACGACATTGCGTGAGATCAATGACCTTGAGTCGCCTTTATGAGTAATCAGCTCTCATTTCTCGCAACCTGCCCGGTCGGCCTTGGGACGCTTCTGGTTGATGAGCTGCGGCAGTTGGGTGCCCAAGAGGCCAGAGAGACGCCCGCTGGTGTTTTTTTTAGCGGGACCCTCGCCGTTTCCTATCGCGCCTGTTTGTGGAGTCGTTTAGCTAATCGAGTACTGCTTAAGCTATCTGAGACGGCCGTTGCGAGTACAGATGATGTCTATGCTGCGGCGCGCGGGCTCCGTTGGTCCGATCATATGACGCCGCGGACCCGATTTGCGGTGGAGTTTCGAGGGCAAACCAGTTACATCAAGAACACCCACTTTGGTGCGTTGAAAATCAAGGATGGGATGGTTGATTTCTTTCGGGATCACTCAGGGCAGCGCCCTTCTGTTGATGCAAAGCGGCCGGACCTTCGCGTCGTTGCGCAGCTAAATAAAGGCAAGCTCACCCTGAGTATCGATCTGTCAGGCGACAGTCTTCATCGGCGCGGTTACAGACTGGATGGGGGCAAGGCACCCCTCAAGGAAAATCTCGCTGCAGGGATACTCATGCGCTCTCGTTGGGCTGAGCGAGTCAGCAACGGAGAGAGTCTGATAGATCCTATGTGCGGATCTGGAACGCTTCTGATTGAAGCGGCGATGATTGCATTGAATATAGCACCCGGGCTTCGACGAGAGCGTTTTGGCTTTATGGGCTGGTTGGGACATCGTCAAGATCAATGGCAGGCTATTTTCGCGGAGGCTGAGTCGAGCGCGCGTTCGTCTTTACCCGATGGCGTGGAGATCAGAGGTTATGACGGCGATTTAGGCGCTATACGCCGAGCGGAGGAGAATGCGCAGCGGATGCAACTGGGGTCCACTGTTCGGGTGCGGGTTAGGCAGCTGTCAGACATTGCGAAGCCCACCCACCAGAAGCTCGACAAAGGGTTGTTGGTCGTAAATCCGCCCTGGGGTGAGAGAATTAGCACACCGGCTGCAGCCGTAAATTTGTATGCGGCGCTGGGTAAGGTAATGCATACCGAATTCGCCGGTTGGGACGCCTCGGTTATTGCAGCTGACGCGGCGCATGCGCGTGCCACTGGGTTGCGGAGTTACAAGAACTACAAGATGAAAAGTGGTCCTTTGGACATCGCACTGTTTTTGTTCTCATTGGATGAAGACAACAGACTCCGCACTGTGGAGGAACCAACGGTTACCGATGCGACGGATCAGGCGCTCCCTGAACTGTCTGCGGGTGGCCAGATGATGGCAAATCGCCTGAAAAAGAACCTAAAAAAGCTGGGGAAGTGGAGAGACGCGAGCGGCGTGGAATGTTTTCGGGTGTATGACGCCGATATGCCTGAATACGCGGTGGCGATTGACGTTTACGGCAGCGATATTCATGTAGCTGAGTATACGGCGCCCAAGTCGGTCAAAGAAGCGGACGCGAACCGACGATTCGAGGAGGTGTTAGACGCCATCCAGGTGGTATTTAACTGTGAGGATCGAGCGGAGGTTGCGGTAAAGCGTCGGTCGAGACAGAGGGGCCGGCAGCAGTACGGGCGCGTGTCCAATCGCAACGAGCGTCGTCTGGTCACCGAGCTCGGCGCCAAGCTATGGGTCAACCTTTTCGACTACCTTGAT
>NZIH01000035.1 GCA_002691565.1 Halieaceae bacterium | reverse complement strand
CCGTCGTCGAATCCATAACGCCCCCGAGGTGTGGAGTATACATCAAGCGCTGATGAGCCATAGCGAAACAGTTCGCGTACACTCCGCGCATGGAAATTCTGTCCCCCATTGTCAGGGCGGCCTTCAAAGATATGTTGCCGCTGTTTTTGCCTGCCCTGCCGTTTGCGCTGCTCTTTGGCGTCATGGTGGTTGAGTCTGGTGTGCCCCATCTATTGGGCTGGTCCAGTTCCATCATCATGTTCGGAGGTTCAGCCCAAATGACCTTGATTACCTTAGTGGGAGAGGGTGCTGCGGTTTCCGCAGCAATAACAACAACCCTCATCGTGACAGCGCGGCATATTCTTTACTCTGTTACCCTCGCGCCGCGCTTTCAGGTGCAGCCCAGGTGGTTTCGTTGGTTAGGGCCTTACCTATTGATTGATCAGGTCTTCGCGCTCACGCAGGTGCGGGACCTGTCAGATGACACTGACTTCAGGCACTACTTCCTCGCGGCGGGTTTTACCTTCTGGTTCATGTGGGCTGTTTTCACGGGCCTGGGCATTATTCTCGCTCCCATCATTCCCGCATCCATCGGCATTGAGATTGCGATTACCCTGATGTTTCTGGGGTTATTGCTCATGGCCATTAAACGAAAAAGTCAGGTCGTGACCGCCGCTGTAAGCGCGGCCATCGCACTCTGGTTTGCACATTTAGAGAATCAGGTGGGACTCATCATTGCCGTGTTGGTTTCGCTGGCTGTTGCCACAATCAACGAATGGAGAAGGGCGTGAGTCTGTTCTGGGGCATTGTGTTGGCCGGCATCGGTGCCTACACCATGCGCGCATCGTTTGTGTTACTGCTCTCGGGTGTGACGTTTCCCGATCGAGTCATTCGTATTCTTGATCACGTAGGACCGGCGGTTATGGCGGCACTGGTTGTCACAACCCTCACGGGATCTGATGGTCGGCTGGAAGCAGGCCCCATCGAGTTCCTGACCCTGGCCGTCATGGCGGGCGTGACCTTGTGGCGAAACGATTTATTGATCGGATTGTTTACGGCGCTTGTCGTATTCTTTGCGAGCAACAGCCTCTTTGGCTGAGGGTAAAAAAAAGAGGAAAGGCTATGACCAAGCGACCAAACCCGCTGGATCGCTACGCACTCGACATTGCATCGGGTGAGCTCATCTGGATAGGCGTGCGGCCTAAGCGCCGCGAGCCGTTGCAGTCGGTGTCAGCAACCAAGGCTGTAGCGACACTGGGGCTTGAGGGTGACCACCGTATGGGTAAAACGCCGGGTTCGGGCCGTCAGGTGTCTATCATTTCGGAAGAGTTCATTGCGCAGGCGGCCCATTTNCTAGGGCGTGATGCTATCGACCCNGGNCTGCTNCGNCGCAATCTGGTGGTNAAGGGNGTCAATCTCAATGCACTGCGTAGGCAACGGTTCCGCATTGGCTCGGCGGNTTTTGAGGCGACTCAGCTGTGTCATCCCTGTGCACGCATGGAAGAGAATCTCGGCAAAGGCGGTGTGGCGGCGATGCTCGGCCATGGGGGGCTCTGCGCGAAGATTATTGAGTCAGGTGATATCGCCATTGGCGACAAGATCTCAGTGCTTCCGGCAGTGGAGGAGTGATGGACGACCCCTACGCATTTAAGCTCGACCGGCAGTTGGAACAGGACACAGTCCTGGTAGCGGACTGGCACCTTTGCCAGGTGCGATTGATGAATGACAGTCGTTACCCATGGGTTATCTTGATTCCAAAGGTCGAGGATGTNTCTGAGATTCATCAGCTGGCAGATGAGCAACAGCAGCTCCTGCTCGGCGAGTCTGTCCGACTATCGAAAGCGCTGGAGCAACTGTTCGCACCCCACAAGCTCAATGTGGCCGCGCTTGGCAACATGGTTCGTCAGTTGCACATTCACCACATCGTTCGTTTTGAAGATGACGCCTCGTTCCCCCGACCCGTCTGGGGTGTTGGTGATGCTGTGCCTTATGAGGCAGAGGCGTTAAACGAGACCGTGAATGGGTTGCAGATAGCGCTGGATCTGCTCTGACTCAGTGTCAAATGCCCTGTGTGCGGGGGTGCGTGAAGCGATGTCTCGACTGAATCGACCGCATTTCTCAACTAATGGTTAGGATTTTTGCGGTCTGGTAAAAGCCATTTTTCGCAAAATACAATTGATTAGGCGGCTTGTGCCTCAGCTTCCTCGAGAAAAATATTGCGACAATTTTCATTGCGCCGCAGGCGCTGAACGAAAAACTTAGCATGACCTAAAGAGTTGAAAAAAAACGCTCTGTGGCGTGGTGTTTTCAAACCATGAGGCCCTGTAAATCATAGCCTTTCTCCTTTGTTCAGCTAATCGTCAAAGCACTGTATTTTCTGAAAAAAGGGCCCTAATCACTGGGCCCAAACCCAGAAAAAGTCACAATGACTGAGCGCACTTACTTACCGCTCGGGATTAATATTCGCAAAATGAAATTACTTTTGCAAAATAAGATTCGCAATTTGCGGAAATTTCTCATCCACGGCATCGACGGGATTTGATATGCCCCCCGTAGTAATGTTGAAACGACAAAAACACGCCGGTTGGCGTTAAGGAAAAAGAGATGAAGCAGCTATATTCAGTACTTGTTTTGGCGGTGGGCGTGGTTGCAATGCCGGCTCTCGCAGATGGGCACGGTGACCATCGTAAAGGCGGCGAGCGGATGGGTAAGGCCGTAAAGCAGATGGATGCCAATAACGATGGCGCCATTAGCTTTGATGAGTTTCGAATGCCTGAGGGTCGTGATGCGCCAGAGATGCGCATGGATGCNAATGGCGATGGCGAAATAACCCGTGAGGAAGTCAGTAATGTCGCGACTCAGCGCACCGAAGAGGCACTCGCTCGTTTCGATGACATGGATGCTGATGGTGACGGTGTTGTTACGCAGAGCGAGCGTCGTCGTTCTGCCTTTAATCGCATGGACGGCAATGGTGACGGTCAGATCACCAAAAACGAGTTCAAGGAGGCCCGAAAAGATCGGCTCCGTATGATGCGAGAGCAGGGACGCCAGCGAGGTCACGGGAACGGGGACCGAAAGGGAATGCACAAAGGGCATTCCGAGTCGCATTAACGGAATCCTTAAACTGACCGTAACCACTGATCCCTGTGCAAGCAGATGAAGCTAAATTGGTTGCTCTTGTTCGCAAGGGTGACCAACGCGCATACACTGATCTTGTGGTTCGACACCTTCCAGCCATTGAGGTCTACGCCAAGCGCATTGTGAATGACGACACTTTGGCACAAGACATTGCGCAGGATGTGATGGTGGTGCTTTGGCAGCGTTCGGGTGACTTTAATCCGGACAAGGCAAGGCTGACGACGTGGTTACACCGCATCGCTCACAACCGGTGTATCGACATCATGCGAAAGCGTCAGCGTGAGGTGAACTGGGATGCGTCAGACTCCGAGTATCCCGTCGTCGAGTCTGAGAATGCAACAGATCTGCAGCCCATCGATGTCGCATTGATGCGACTACCCGAGAGTCAGCGAACTGCCCTGGTACTGACTTACTACCAAAACCTATCGAACCGAGACGTGGCGGAGATCATGAATTCATCGGTTCGAGCTGTGGAGTCCCTGTTGGTTAGGGCGCGCGGCAATTTGAAAAAACAGCTGGAGACACAGCTATGAACCCAAACGAAAAATCCCATAAGCGAGCATTGAACATCATTGCTGCCTACGGCGCTGAGCACAGTGCGTGGCCTGAAGAAGAGCGAGGCGCAACGCTCAATGCTTTGCAATCGAGTGATCAGCTAACAGAAATGTTGAGTGAGGCAGCGTCGCTAGACAGTCTTCTTCAGCGCTCAGCGCGAGTAGCGACATTGGACGGAGCCTACCTCGCACAGCAAATTGCGCATCGCGTGCCACAGCAATTAACGCTATCGCAGCGACTCAGTAGACGCCTTGAGGTCGTGGCGGAGTCACTGTCTTCAGATGCTTGGAAGTCGGCGTTGGCAGCAAGTCTTACCTTGAGTGCCGGCCTCGCAGTGGGATCGACAACTTACGAGCCTGTTGAGGATTGGTCACAGGCAGAGCACTACAGCTTCACGGTCGTGGGCGAGGAGTATTGATATGAGTCACAAAGCATTGATTGGCCTCGTCGTTGTATCGATTGCCCTGAATTTATTGCTGGCAGGCCTGATTGGCGGTCATATGCTGCGCGAGGGGCGGCCCAGCCCTCCGCCATTGGCCTGGGCGTTCAAAGAGGTGCCGCCAAGCGTAAAGGAAAAAGTAAGACCTATGCTGCAAGAGCACGGGCGCGAGGTCATGGCAGCTCGCCGTGATGTTCGTCAGTCAGAGCGTGCCCTACGAAGGTTACTTCAGTCGGAAAGGTTGACCCGTGAGGAGTTGGAAGCGGGTCTTGCCTCGATGAGGCAATCGACCAGCGATTATCATGAGCTCGTTCATGCAATCGGAATTGATGTGTTGCTATCGCTTGATGCAAAGGAGCGTATGAAAGCGGTGCCTTACCTGTTTACACAGTCCGGTCGCCAGCGCGGTGCGAGGCAGGGTGGGCAAGACGGTCCTGGCACGCGTCCGCCAATGCCACCACCAGACGCGAACTAGGTGCGATTGGCGATTAGGCACAAGCACGGAGACGCCTCAGTCATGACGAGTGAGTTTAACTTCCTCGCTTAAAGCCACTTTTACGCAAAATTTTGGATGAGCGCGCGGTCTCATTCCCCTACCATAGCGACGCCTGGGGGAGAGGCGCGTTCATGGACTCATTATTTGAATTACTGTCACCACTGCAGCTCATTGCTGTGGGTGGTACCGCTTTGGCGGCAGCTCTGTTGAGAGCTTTTACGGGCTTCGGGTTCGCCATGATTGCGGTTCCTGTGTTCTCACTCTTGCTCCTGCCGAACGAGGCCGTGGTCTTGGCGGCAACCCTGACCATCGCCGTGAGCTCCACCAGCTACAAAGAGTGGTGGGGTAAATTTCCTGTCGATCAGTTCACGCCTATGATTTTGGGGTCGCTGGCGGGCACCGCTGTGGGTGTGTACCTCCTTAGCGGCATGTCCCGATCCGAGTTTCAGCTGTGGATTGGGCTCTCTGTCATCGGTGCAACACTCGCTACAGCGCTGATAAAACCATCCAATACAGTGTCGGTACCCAAGTCTGTAACCGCAGGAACAGGTATAGCCTCGGGGCTGATGAACGGGGCCTTTGCCATTCCGGGACCGCCGGTGGTGGTGTACGCCATGGCAGTGATCTCAGACCCAGCCGCGGCCCGCGCGTTTCTGATGGCGTTCTTCTTTGCGTCAAACGTGCTAGCCGTGGTGATGTTCACGGTTGCAGATATGGTGACGGCAACGCCTTTATTGCTGTTAGTGCTAGCCTTTCCAATGAGCTTCATTGGAGATCAATTGGGGCATCGCGCCTTTCACCGGTTTGGTGGTAACTCATATCGCCCAGTCGCGCTTGTTGTTGCGCTGGCTTTGGGTGGCTGGAATACCTACGCGGGTCTGCAATAACGTTACTGTTTGACGTTTTCTCGAACGATGCGGGCTTTGTCGCGCTGCCAATCACGCTGTTTTTCTGTATCGCGTTTGTCGTGTTGCTTCTTACCTTGAGCAATCGCAACTTTCGCTTTCACCAGGTGACCCTTCCAGTAGAGTGCGGTGCAGACACAGGTCTGGCCTTTCTGTGTGAGGGCCTGATTGATTTTGGCAAGTTCTTTCTTGTGTAGCAGGAGCTTTCGTGACCGCGTTTTCTCGACGACGTAATGCGTGGATACGGTGTCGAGTGGCGTGATCTGTGATCCCAGGAGAAAGGCCTCACCCTTGGTCATCACCACAAAGGAGTCGGTCAATTGTACCTGGCCAGCTCGCAGTGCTTTCACTTCCCAGCCCATAAGCGACACGCCCGCCTCGAACGTATCGAGCAGGTGATATTCGAACCGTGCACGCTTGTTTTGCGCTATGGTGTTGTCCGATGGTTTTTTCGTTTTACCTTTGCCCATCGCCGCATTATACGCATCGGGTTTGTCACTGTCTGATGTTTTAGCGGCAAGAGTTATCAGTGGAAGACAGTCGTGGACAGTAACGTTCAACAACCCTGGCGAGGACGCACAACGCTGATCTTTGCTCTGCTCGCGGTATCGCTTGGGCTCGGTAATGTCTTGCGTCTCCCGTATGTCATCGGCGAGCAGGGGGGCGGCGCCTTTCTGTTGGTCTATGTCACCGTCCTTGCCCTGGTTGTGGGTCCCGTTCTCATTGCAGAACTCACCATGGGTAGCATTGGTCGTAGCTCGCCCATGGGCTCGATTCAGTGGGTTGCGTCGCTGGCAGGGCGAGACACGCGATGGCGTTGGATTGGCGCACTTCAGGCAGTGTTGGCCTTTCTGATTGCTACCTTGTTGTTGGTGCCACTGGTGCTGGGTGCGGAGGCCAGTCTCTATCTTTACAACGGTGATTGGGACTCCGCGAGCGCAAGTGAAATCATCACCACGCTGTCAGCCATCGACAGAGCGGATCACCTGCGTGTGCTGGGCTTACTGATTGCGCTTGTTGTCGTTGCTGCCTTGCCGGGACCACAGGTGGTCCTGTTACTGGCCGGCTGGATCCTCATGCCACTCATTCTGCTGATGACCTACTCTGCATTGGGGTACGCCTTTGAGGTTGGGGATATCTCAGCTGCAAACGAATGGATTTTTAAGTATCGACCCGAACAGCTCACTCAATCAGGCGCAGTGACAGCGGCATTGGCAGCTCTGTCGAGTCTTGGCGTTGGCGTGGGTGTGGGCCTGGTGTTTGGGAGCCGGTCCCCTGCGGGGCTGCCATTGGTTCGGTCTGTTATTGCAGTCGGTATTCTGGACACCGCGGCCATGCTGGTCCTTGCCATCGTTGTGGTCGCAGTCACTGCCGCTGTCGACGTGGAAATGACCCAGGGACTGGCGCTGCTCGTCGTTTCCATTCCCTATGCCTTCGCCAACCTCCCTACGGGCGAGCTCTTCGGCCTGCTAGTCATGATGTCCATCATGCTGGCGAGTCTCGCCGCCCTGATTACCTTGATCGAGCCCATGGTGTCGATCCTTCGTCGAGAAATGGACGTTCCAAGGCCAATTGCCATGGCCTTGGTTGCCGTTGCGCTGTGGCTCTCTGCCTCGTTTGCCCTTGCAAACCCGACAGCGCGCCTGACCATCGATTCGTGGTTGGTGCCTGTCATGGTGCCGCTGGTGCTTGGCCTAACCGCTGTGTTCGCCGCCTGGCGCGTGCCAAGGCCCATTCTGCGTGGCGAGAAATACCGCGAGCGTTTTACCGTGTTCTATCTTTGGTTCATCATTACGCGCTGGGTCACTCCCGCGCTATGTTTTGCACTGAGCATTTTCGCGATTATGCGAGTTGCCCTGTAATCAATGATTGGTTTTCCGGTCATACGCGGCTGAGGTGCACGAGGCTGAGGTAAGCGAAGTACTCATTACGAGACAGCTTAAAAAAATTAGAAAGAGATATCGTGGCAACCACTATTCAAAAGACGGCATTACTCATGCACTCAGCGCAGACCATGTTTGATCTGGTCGCTGATATTGCGCGGTATCCTGAGTTTTTGCCCGGCTGCAGCGGTGCCGAAATCCTCGAGACCACTGATTCGGGTGTGGTGGCAAGGCTCGACTTATCAAAGGCGGGCGTGAAGCAATCCTTCGTAACGCGCAACACCAATGTCGCGCCATTCTCGATTCGGCTAGCGCTGGAGGATGGCCCCTTTGACGCTCTTGGCGGTGAATGGCGCTTCGATGCCCTCAGTGAGGACGCATGCCGGGTATCGCTCGATCTAACATTCCAATTACGCTCGGGTCTGCTTAAGATGGCGGCGAGCCGGCTTTTCGAGAGCGTCGCTAATGATATGGTCGACGCCATGGTAAAGCGGGCCAATCAGCTGAGTCAGGAGTAAATCAGCAGTGGCTCTCTGCAACCGACAAAGGGTGTTAAGCGGTCTATGTCCGAGATGATCAACGTCGAAGTCGCCTATGCATTGCCTGATAAGCAGCGCATTGAAAAGCTGTCTGTCGCTCAAGGAACTACGGCGCTCGAGGCGGTAGAGCAGGCCAATATGGGGCGCTTCTTTGATGACTTACCGGACCTAACGACGGCCAAGCTGGGCGTCTTTGGCAAGGCAGTACCGGCGACTCACGCACTTTCAGAAGGTGAGCGGGTAGAGATTTACAGAGAGCTGTTGGTAGACCCTAAAGCCGTTAGGCGAGCAAGAGCGGAGAAGGCAAAAGCCGAGCGCGCTTAACCCTCGGTCTCGGGGGCTTCTGTCTCGGCGTCTTCTTCAGGCCAGTTTTCGCCGACAAGATCGCCTTCAACGTCTACCAGCACATCGCCCTCAAAAACCACAGTGAGCTGGGAGCGAGATAAGTTTTCGTTGCCCAGGCGAACCACGTGCACGTAATCCCAGCGATCGGCGTTAAACGTATCCTCAATGATGGGTGTCCCCAGCACAAAGCGTACCTGGCGTCGTGTCATCTGCGGCTTTAGTTGGTCGACCATCTCTTGGTCCACAATGTTGCCTTGTTCAACGTTAATTCGATAAACGCCGGGGAAGCCAATATTGCTGCAAGCACCGAGTGTGGTGAGTGACAGTAAAAGAGACAAACTGAGTGTGAGACGCGATCGAGATTGCAAGGCAGACTTTCCTGTTGTGTGACCGGCTGGCATCATACCCCCATTCACCGCCTTCGAGGAAATACTGTGACCAGTCAAAATGTGGATTTGAAGCGAGCAGGCCTAAAAGTTACGCTCCCACGCCTCAATATCTTGTCGATCTTGAGTGAGTCGGCCGATGAGGGAGCACACCTGAGTGCTGAAGACGTCTATCAACGTCTGCGCGATGCGGGTGACGATGTTGGTTTGGCAACGGTGTATCGCGTTCTCACGCAGTTTGAGACAGCGGGCCTGGTTGAACGACATAACTTTGAGTCTGGCCATTCCGTTTTTGAGCTGGCGACCGACGATCACCACGATCACATGGTCGATGTTGATACGAATGAAGTGATCGAGTTTGTCGATGAAGAGATCGAGGCCAGACAGCATGCGATTGCGGCGGAGCGGGGCTTCGAGATTATCGATCACTCGTTGGTGTTGTACGTCCGCAAAAAACGGTAAGCAGGATTAGGTTGCGGCCAGTAACTCGCGCGCATTCTCTCGGGTCGCATCAGTGATGACAGCCCCACCCAGCATCCGGCTGAGTTCCTCCACGCGCTCCTCGCTCGACAGATACTGAAGGCTAGTCGTGACGACGCGATCGCCCGCCTTACTCACCTGAATGTGTTGATGGCCTTTTGCAGCGACTTGCGGCAGGTGGGTGACGCACAGGACTTGCACGTTGTCAGCGAGTGTTCTGAGTAGTGTGCCAACGACATCAGCTACCGCACCGCCAACACCCACATCAACCTCATCGAAAATCATGGTAGGCGCGGTGGCCTTGTCAGCTACTGCCACTTGAAGGGCGAGTGATATGCGAGAGAGTTCGCCCCCCGACGCCACTTTGTTGAGAGGGCCCGGCTGACTTCCGGGGTTGGTGGCAATCCAGATTTCGACCTCTTCCAGGCCACGTGGATCGAGCTTTTCTGCGTCGATATCGATGAAACCGACATCGACCTTACATCGCTCCATCACAAGTTGTGCGAGTAGCTGCATGGTTCGCTCGGCTAACCGACTTGCCCCTTGTTTTCGCTTTTCGGTCAGCGCTCGAGCGTTGTCCGTCCAGCGGGCATGACGAGCCTCAATCTCTGACGCCAGGTCATCGAGCCGTTGACTACCGTGTTCGAGATTTTGAAGTTCGGTACTGAGCGTTTCAAGGTGTCCCGCGAGTTCTTCCGGTCGAATACGGTGCTTTCGAGCCAGGCTATAGGCCGTATCGAGTCGACCCTCGACCTCATTTAGACGCTGCGGATCGAGCTCGACACCATCGAGAAAACGCCGCAGTTCCGACGCAGCCTCATCCAGTTGAATCTGTGACGACGAGACCAGCTCGCGGCTCTCATCAATTTTACTGCCGAGCCGATCATCACTGAGTTGCGAGACAGACGAGCGCAACTGATCGCTCAGGCCCGCGCATTCCTCTGCAATGGCGTGCACGGTTTCCATAATCCAGGTCGCATTACTAAGGAGCTTTTGATCGGACTCCAGAGTCTCTAGTTCGGTGTCGCCAAAACCGAGCTCAGATAACTCGTCAATCTGGTAGTTGAGCAGGTCCCGTCGTTCAGCGATCTCGTTACTGGATGAACGCAGTGCCTCCAACTCGTGTTTCAGCGCGCGGATAGAGTTCGCTTCCTCCGCGATGGACGTTGCATCCTCGGTTGTTCCCGAAAATGCATCCAGTAACTCGCGCTGTACTGATCGCCGCAACAGTGACTGATGAGCATGCTGGCTGTGCAGGTCAACCAGCAGTTCGCCCAGCTCCTTGCACTGAGCGAGCGTTGCGGGACTGCCGTTGATAAAGGCTCGGGATCGCCCGTCCGCGGTAACCGTCCGGCGGATGAGGCATTCATGGCCCTCGAGCAGGGCTGCTCGATCGAGCCACGCCTGCGCCTCAGGGAGTTTTTCTACTGAGAATAACGCTGATATCTCCGCACGGTCAGCGCCCGCCCTCACGGCTTTGGCGTCAGCCCGGTCTCCAATACATAAACCCAGCGCATCGAGCATGATCGACTTGCCCGCACCGGTCTCACCTGTGACGCAGGTCATACCCGTGTGCAGCTCGATGTCGAGGCGCTGAACAATGGCATAGTCGCGGATGGAAAGATCTGTAAGCATGGTGACCGTGTTCTCTTAACAACCCCGTTATAGCTCAGGTCTTCTCGATTCGGAACACCACAAGTCGATAAACCGCACATCATTTTCGCGCTTTTCGCCCCGAAGGGTCTGTGCTACAACTCAAAACAAGGAGATCAACATGTCACCGGACGGTCTTTCACCACGCGCGGCGTCGTTGCTGCGGACGTTGGTGGATATGCACATACGCGAAGGTCAGCCCGTGGGCTCGAGAGCATTGCACGTTGAGAGCGGCATGTCAGTGAGTCCCGCGACCATTCGCAATGTCATGTCGGACCTTGAAGACCGCGGTTTCTTGTCTTCGCCTCACACGTCCGCGGGCCGCGTACCGACGTCACAGGGCTATCGTCTGTTTGTGGACAGCCTGCTTCAGACCAGCCCCATTGATGAGGCGGCCATTCGCGCGTTGAAGCATGAGCTGAATCCGAGTCGCCCGTCTTCAGACCTCATTGCATCAGCATCCAACTTGCTCACACAGGTCACAGCGCAGGCGGGGATTGTCACCGTTCCTCGGCCTACTTCCTCGCAGCTTCGTCAAATAGAGTTCCTGCCTCTATCGGATTCAAGGGTCTTGGTTATTTTGGTAGTCAATGAGCGCGAAGTGCAGAACCGCGTCATTGAGCTGTCGCGGCCATTGACCGAGGCTGAGTTAAAGTCTGCAGCTGACTTTATCAACCAGCGGTACGCGGGGAATGATCTGGCTCAGGTAAAGGAGTTGCTGGTAGCTGAAATGGCCGATGCCAGAGCGCGCATTGACGAGCAAATGGAAGCTGCGCTCCAGGTGGCGAAGGAAGCCATGGACGTGGAGGAGTCGCAGGATGAGTACGTGGTTGCTGGCGAGAGTCGGCTGATTCAGCAAGCGAGTGCCAATGACATGGACAAGCTGCGAGAGTTATTTGATGCCTTTGAGCGCAAACGTGACCTGTTGGAGCTCCTCGATCGTTGCTCGCGTGCTGATGGGGTGCAGATTTTCATCGGCGAGGAGGCTGGCTACGAGGTGTTGGGTGACTACAGTGTCATCACCGCCCCCTATGCCCAGGGCACCCAGCCTGTTGGTGTCCTTGGCGTTATTGGACCCACACGTATGGCCTATGAGCGGGTGATTCCGCTCGTCGATATTACGGCAAGGCTCCTGACTGCGGCGCTATCCCGTTAAAACTTCGGCAAAAAACGTAAATATCCCCAAAAGTTCAGGGCCATTGCCTTGAAAATCTAAATCGACTCCCCATCTTCCCCGTATTGAACAAATTACGGTACCGGAGAAAACGCATGTCGAGTGAACATAACGACATTCCAGAGAACGAATCAGAAGATCAGGTGACGCAGGAAGTCGAGGGCGCTGACACGGATTCTCTCGATATTGAAACGGAAGAGCTATCAGAAGTAGAGGCGCTTCAGGAAGAGGTCGCAATTGCCAAGGACGCGGTGCTTCGAGCACAGGCTGATGCCATTAACGCACAGCGTCGGGCGGAGCTCGATGTTGAAAAAGCGCGCAAGTTTGCCCTGGAGCGATTCGCTCAGGATCTGCTGCCCGTTGTCGATAATCTCGAGCGCGCACTGGAGGCATCGGCTGGGTCCGATGCCGAGGGAGTTGCAGCTGTGGTTGAAGGCGTCGAGTTAACACTCAAGAGCCTCGTGGACGTGTTGGCGAAAAACGGGATTACCCCTGTCGACCCACACGGTGAGCCCTTTGACCCGCAGGTGGCACAGGCGATGAGCATGATTGAGAACCCCGACGTGGAACCGAATACCGTCATTGCCGTGATGCAGAAGGGTTACACACTCAAAGAGCGACTGCTGCGCCCCGCCATGGTGATGGTTTCTAAGGCCGCCTCGTAAATAAAAGGCATACATATTTCATCGGGACGCTTGAAATTTGAACATAGCGACCCATCTACAAAGACAAGATTAGGCGCCGGGCCAACCTGGCAGTAGGAGAGAAACAAATGGGAAAGATTATTGGTATTGACCTCGGAACGACGAACAGCTGTGTGTCGGTCCTGGAGAGTGGCAAGCCTCGCGTTATTGAGAACGCTGAGGGCGGCCGAACAACACCTTCAATCGTGGCATACGCGGACGACAACGAGGTATTGGTGGGTCAGTCAGCGAAGCGTCAGGCAGTAACCAATCCAACAAACACCTTGTTTGCGGTTAAGCGTTTGATCGGCCGTAGATTTGAGGACGACGTTGTACAGAAAGACATCAAAATGGTGCCGTACAAAATCGTCAAGGCGGATAACGGTGACGCATGGGTTGAGGCAAAGAGCGAGTCAATGGCGCCACCTCAAGTCTCGGCTGAAGTACTTCGTAAGATGAAGAAGACGGCTGAAGAATACCTTGGTGAATCTGTTACGGAAGCGGTCATTACCGTACCCGCCTACTTCAACGACTCTCAGAGGCAGGCAACAAAGGACGCGGGTCGTATTGCAGGTCTTGAAGTAAAGCGAATCATCAACGAGCCAACGGCGGCCGCGCTCGCTTATGGCATGGACAAAGCCCAGGGTGATCGCACCGTGGCGGTCTACGATCTGGGTGGTGGTACGTTTGATATCTCTATCATTGAAATTGCAGAGGTCGACGGTGAGCACCAGTTTGAGGTGCTCGCAACAAACGGCGATACCTTCCTCGGTGGAGAAGATTTCGACCTTCGTTTAATCGAGTTCCTCGCCGAAGAGTTCAAGAGCGAAAATGGAATTGATCTGCACAACGATCCATTGGCATTGCAGCGTCTGAAGGAAGCGGCAGAGAAAGCCAAAATCGAGCTGTCTAGCTCGCAGCAGACAGAGGTCAACCTGCCTTACATCACGGCCGATGCAACAGGTCCAAAGCACTTGGTAGTCAAGCTCACGCGCTCGAAGCTCGAGTCGCTGGTACAAGAGTTGGTGACCCGCTCGCTTGAGCCTCTCAAGGTCGCTCTGAAAGATTCAGGCCTCTCCGCGAGTGAGATTGACGACATCATTCTGGTGGGTGGTCAGACGCGTATGCCTATGGTTCAGCAGACCGTTGCTGACTTCTTTGGCAAGGAGCCACGAAAGGATGTTAACCCTGACGAAGCGGTAGCGATGGGTGCATCGATTCAGGGTGCGGTACTGGCTGGCGATGTCAAGGACGTACTTCTCCTCGACGTAACGCCGCTGACATTAGGTATCGAAACCATGGGTGGTATTGCGACGCCGCTGATCGAGAAGAACACGACTATTCCCACGAAGAAGTCACAGGTGTTTTCAACCGCGGAAGATAACCAGACGGCAGTAACGATTCACGTTGTTCAGGGAGAGCGCAAGCAGGCAACATCGAACAAGTCGCTGGGTCGCTTCGACCTGGCGGATATCCCGCCAGCGCCGCGCGGTATGCCACAAGTTGAGGTGACATTTGACCTCGATGCGAACGGCATTCTGAATGTATCGGCTAAGGACAAAGCCACGGGCAAGGAGCAGTCGATTCGTATCACTGCCTCGGGTGGTCTGTCTGAGGATGATATCCAGCAAATGGTCGAGGATGCCGAGGCAAACGCTGAGGCAGATAAGAAGTTTGAAGAGCTGGTCACTGCGCGGAACACGGCGGATGGCATGATCAATGCGGCTAAGAAAACGCTCGAGGAAGCGGGCGAGCACGCATCGGATGACGAGCGCTCTGCCATCGAGGCCGCCATCACGGCAGCTGAAGATGCATTGAAGACCGACGACAAGAACGCCATTGAGGCAGCAACCACTGCTTTGACCGAAGCGACCAGTGGCGTTGCTCAGAAGATGTATGCGGCCCAAGCCGAGGCTGGTGAGGCGGGCGCTGAGCAAGCACCGGAGGAAGATGCAGTCGACGGCGATGTGGTCGATGCAGAATTTGAAGAGGTTCGTGAAGACGATAAGCGTTGATCCGGGAGGTTTTAACCGCGCAGGTTCGTGACACTCTAAACGCTGTACGGATTCCGGCTGAGGTTGGAATCCGTTTTTTTTTAAATAGGCTGCCCGTGTATCGGCAGCAGGAAGCATTATGTCAAAGCGTGATTACTATGAAGTGCTGGGTGTTGAGAAGTCGGCATCTGCACAAGACATTAAAAAGGCCTACCGCCGCATTGCGATGAAGTATCACCCGGATCGCAATCCGGACGACGCCAATGCAGACGAGAAATTCAAAGAAGCCTCAGAGGCTTATGAAATTCTCAGCGATGGCGAAAAGCGTCAGGCCTATGACCAGTACGGTCACGCTGGTGTCGACCCGCAAATGGGTGGCGGAGGCTTCCAGGGCGGCAGCTTCAGCGACATTTTCGGCGACGTATTTGGCGATATTTTTGGTGGCGGTGGTGGTCGGCGCCAGGGACCTCAACGCGGCTCCGATTTGCGCTATACCCTCGAGGTGTCGCTCGAAGACGCGGTTCGGGGTAAGACCGCAGAAATCAAAGTACCCTCGTTACAGCATTGCGATACGTGCGATGGAAGTGGCGCTAAGCCTGGCACCTCAGTGAAGACCTGCGGAACATGCGGTGGGTCTGGGCAGGTTCGGATGCAGCAGGGGTTTTTCCAGGTGCAGCAGGCGTGTCCCACATGTCGAGGTCGCGGGCAGGTTATAGAATCACCCTGCACGGTATGCCGTGGCGAGGGCCTGGTTGAGAAAACGAAGACGCTCTCGGTCAAAGTGCCTCCCGGCGTCGATACGGGAGATCGCATTCGCCTCAGCGGTGAGGGAGAAGCAGGTCCTTCGGGCGGCCCGAATGGTGACCTATACGTTCAAATTTCGGTTAAACAGCACCCCTTGTTTGAACGCGATGGTCGAAACCTGTACTGCGAGTTCCCCATTAGCTTTGCTGATGCTGCTCTGGGTGGCGAACATGAGATCCCAACCCTTGACGGGCGGGTGAAGCTCCGCATTCCAGCTGAAACGCAAACGGGTAAGTTGTTCCGCTTGCGCGGCAAAGGTGTTCAGCCTGTCCGGGGTGGGCCTGTCGGTGACTTGCTGTGTCGCGCCGTGGTCGAGACACCTGTTAATCTCAGTGGCGAGCAAAAGGAGCTTCTGGAGAAGTTTCGAAGCAGCTTGGGTGAGGGTGGTGATCAGTCGCCCCGCCAATCAAGTTGGTTTGACGGCGTAAAGAACTTTTTTGAAGGACTGAATGGATGACATTGCGCATAGCAGTGACAGGAGCGAGCGGACGCATGGGCCAAGCGGTTGCGCGCGCGGTTACTGCTGAGCCAAACACCGAGTTGGTGAATTTCGTCGCCCGTCCTGGCAGCCACTTTGTGGGAACAGCCGCGGCGTCAATCGTCGGCGACGAAAACTGCCCAATAACCGTATCGGAAGTTTTAGACCTCGACGCTGTTGATGTGGTCATCGATTTCACGCTGCCTGAGTCCTCACTGGTTAACGCACGAGCCTGTGCTGAGGCAGGAGTCCCCATCGTCATCGGTACGACAGGTTTTTCTGAGGCGGAGCAGGGCGATTTGGCGTCAATCTTGACTTCGGTTGCTCGCTGTCAGGCGGCCAACTTCAGTACCGGTGTGAATCTAGCGTACCGACTTCTCTCNCTTGCGGCTCAGGTTATGGGCGCAGNNTCAGATATAGAGATTCATGAGGCNCACCATAAGCACAAAATCGACGCGCCGTCGGGAACGGCACTNGCAATGGGCCACGCAGTGGCTGATGCCATGGGTCATTCGCTGCAGGACNTAGCGCGATANGATCGATCNGCCNCTCGCGANGCAAGAGAGCCAGGNTCAATTGGTTTCTCGGTAACGCGTGCAGGCGATATTGTCGGTGAGCATACNGTGCTGTTTTCATCAGAGGGCGANCGGCTCGAGATCACCCACAAGGCAAGTAGTCGCAATGCATTCGCAAGCGGCGCTNTGAGAGCTGCANNATTNATTGCCGACAAGCCGGCGGGGGCTTACACCATGGCCGACGTGCTTGGACTGTCGTAATCGAGGCAAATATGAACGTAATCGAGATTGATCAGAACAATGCGCAACAATATCTGATTGACGAATCTTTCAATCGCCCNGTGGTGGTCGATTTNTGGGCNGACTGGTGCGCACCNTGNAAGCAGTTGATGCCGCTACTCGAAAAACTTGCCGATGAATACGCCGGGGCGTTCCTTCTAGCGAAGATNAACGCCGACGAGCAGCAGGGCATATCNCAGCAGCTCGGTGTCAGAAGTTTGCCGACCGTGATGGTNTTTAAGGACGGACAACCGGTTGATGGCTTTGCTGGCGCCCAGCCTGAGACCGCGGTTCGCGAGATGCTTCAAAAGCACTTGCCATCGCCATGGGATGGAAAGATTGCAGAGGCAACAGAACTTCTGGATCAGGGCGATACTGCCGGTGCACTGGCCCTATTGAGGGCCGCTTGGGAAGAATCAAGCAAGGTATTGGATATCACCCTGGCCTATGCGGGTGCCTTGGTAGAGGCCAATCGACTTGATGAGGCNGAGGAAGTCCTCAACGAGGTTCGCTTGGTCGACAGAGACGCATTACACGAGCAACTGATGGCTCAGATCGAGCTCAAGCGAGAGGCCGGGAAATCGCCCGAGATAGAAGCGCTCGAGGCGGAGNTGGCTANCGATGACAGTAATCACGCCGTGCGAGTAAAACTTGCCGTACAGCTGACGACAGGCGCGCATTACCGGGATGCCTTGGAGCATTTACTGGTCGTGCTGCGTGCTGATCGCGATTGGAATAATGGTGAGGCGAAGCGGTTGTATCTCGATACAATTGCCTCAATTGGGAAGGGAGACCCCCTTGCCGCGGAGTATCAGCGTAAACTCTTTTCATTATTGTATTAACGAGTAGGCTTTCGGTGTCGGGGNAGGCACTTTTTATTTGCAAAAAATTACCAAAACGCTAACATTCGCCTCGTTAAAAAAACCTACTCAAGGTTCAAATTCGTCGGCATACCTCGACGAAACACTCACGGGAGCATAGACAATGGATATTGCATTATCAGCAGAAGACCTCGCGTTCCGCGACGAGGTCCGCAACTTCCTCGATACCGAATTTGACGCCGATATGCAGGCGCACCTGAAGGGTCGCGGCTCGAAGGGCATGGTGGAGTGGCAGCAGAAGCTCTACGCCAAGGGTTGGGTCGCACCCAACTGGCCGGTAGAGCACGGCGGTACTGGNTGGTCGGCNACACAAAAGTACATCTGGGAGTCAGAGCGNTCGCTTCGCGGCATTCCTGATGTTGTCCCGTTTGGTCTTGTGATGGTGGCGAACGTCATCATGGCCTTCGGCACAGATGAGCAGAAAGCATACTTNCTGCCTCGNATTCTNAAGAGTGAGGATTGGTGGTGCCAGGGCTACTCGGAGCCCGGTTCAGGTTCTGACCTAGCCAGNCTCAAGACCAAGGCAGAGCGCGATGGTGATGACTACATCATCAACGGTGCGAAGATCTGGACAACCTATGCGCAGCATGCGGACTGGATTTTCTGTCTGGTCAGAACAGACAACAGTGGCAAGAAGCAGGAAGGCATTACCTTCATCCTTGTCGACATGAAGTCAGAAGGCATCAAGGTCAACCCCATCATCGGCATNGACAACGAGCACAANCTNAANGAGGTTGAGTTCAATAACGTTCGCGTTCCTGCGAAGAACGTANTGGGTGAAGTAGGAAAAGGTTGGACAGTAGCGAAAGCACTGTTGGCACACGAGCGNACTGGCATTGCTGGCGTCGCTGACATCAAGCGCAATGTGCGCTTGTTGCNGGAGGCCGCTGCTGCCGAGGTAAATGGTGGTGAGAGGCTGCTCGATGACGCTGGTTTCCAGCAGCGNTTAGCCGACATTGAAGTTGAACTCATGGCGCTTGAGTTCACCGAACTCCGTACGCTGGCAGCTATGGCCGCAGGCGGCTTCCCCGGCCCNGAGTCTTCGCTTCTGAAGATCAAAGGCACGGAGCTTCAGCAGGCAACCCAAGAGCTTCGCATGGAGATTGCGGCGTACTATCAGGGCGTGTTGTCGACTGATATGGATCCAGAGGTGCTTGGGCACGAGTTTGGCTCTGACGCTCGTCGCGCCTTCATGTACGGCCGTGCAGCAACAATTTANGGTGGTTCTAACGAGGTTCAGAAGAACATCATTTCCAAGTACGTACTTGGTCTCGAGTAAGGACCCATTTCCCGACGGAGCAATGACACAATGAACTTCGATTACACAGAAGAGCAGCAAATGGTTCGCGACTCAATNGCGAGATTTATACAGGATGATTACGACTGGGACACGCGTCGCGCCATTGTCGACAGTGACGAGGGCATGAGCCGTGAAAACTGGCAGACATTTGCCGAGCTCGGTTGGCTGTCGATTCCGTTTTCCGAAGCGGACGGCGGTTTTGGNGGCAATATCGTTGATATGTCGGTCGTTATGGAAGAAATGGGTAAGGGCCTNGTGGTCGAGCCTTTCTTTCCCACCGTCGTCTTGTTTGGCGGCGTGGTCGCACGCGCAGGTGATGAAGCGCAGCGCGCCGAGGTTTTAGAGAGCCTGATTGGTGGTGAAACNCTAGGCGCCTTTGCCTACGTTGAGCGCCAGAGTCGCTTCGCCATCAATGATTGCAAAACGACAGCAACGGCTAACGGCGACNGCTACACACTCAACGGCGAAAAGGTTGTGGTTTTCAATGGTGAAAACGCGGATAAGCTAGTGGTATTAGCGCGTACGTCAGGTGATCAATTTGATGAGGAAGGCCTGTCGTTATTCCTCGTTGATGCCAATGCCGAGGGCGTATCAAAGGTGTGCTATCCCATGATGGACGCGCAGCGTGTTGCCAATATCACGTTTGATAATGTGCAGCTGGGTGCNGGTGCACTCCTCGGTGCCGAGGGGGGCGCAGCGTCTGTTGTTAACGAAGTGGTCAATGAAGCGCTGATTGCCCTCGCGTCAGAAGCCGTTGGCATCATGGGTACGCTCAATGCCAAAACGCTCGAGTACACCAAAACGCGCGAACAGTTCGGTGTCGCTATCGGTTCATTCCAAGCACTGCAGCACCGTATGGTCGATACCATGATGGCCTACGAGCAGGCGAAGTCACTTCTGTTCAAGGCATTGTGTGAGTACAAAATTGATCCTGCATCTGCCGAGGCAACCATTCACGCGCTCAAGGTGTTGATCGATCGCAACGGTAAGCTGATCTACGGTGAAGCAATTCAAATGCACGGTGGTATGGGCATTACCGATGAGCTGGATATTGGTCACTACGCGAAGCGTCTTATGATGATCAATGCGACGCTCGGCGATGGTACGTTCCACCGCAGCAAGTTCATCGAAAGCACGTACGCGGCGGCTTAAGCATGAAGATCGCTGGCAAAGTCTGTGTTGTAACGGGTGGNGCCAGCGGTATTGGCAAAGCACTCGCCACGCGCTTCATTTCTGAGGGNGCAAAGGCTGTCGTTATCGCCGATCTCAACGCGGNTANGGTGTNTGCCGTCGGTGCAGAAATCGGCGCTCAAGCCCACGCTNTCGATGTGAGAGNCGAGAGCGCTATCGCTGCACTTGTTGCNTCTGTCGAGGCCGAANACGGCCACATAGACCTGTTTTGTTCTAANGCAGGCATCATCGGTGTCGACGGCGAGCCCTGGTGGGCCACGGGNGCTGANAATGCGCTCTGGCAGCGTATGTGGGAGATCCATGTNATGTCCCATGTATATGCTGCACGCGCCTGCCTGCCCGCCATGATTGCGCGGGGTGAGGGTTACTTTCTGAATACGGCGTCTGCGGCAGGTTTACTAGCGCAAATTGGCTCTGCTCCGTACTCGGTAACCAAGCATGCAGCNGTCTCGTTTGCCGAAAGCCTGGCGATCACGCACGGCGATGATGGCATCAAGGTCAGCTGTCTGTGCCCTCAAGCCGTTGATACAGCAATGACNGCNGGTACCGAAGGTGGTGGTGTCGCTGGCGTAGACGGCATGCTGTCTGCCGAAGCNGTTGCCGAGGCAGTGATACAGGGTCTGGACGCTGAGTCTTTTCTGATNTTGCCGCATCCCGAAGTTGAGGAATATCGNCAGAACAAAGCGCGAAGTTATGAACGCTGGTTGGGTGGTATGCGCAAATTGAGNCGCCTGTTCACGGATCCCGTCGGCAAGTAGACTCTNCGCCATGGACAAACAGTCCCGGCTAGCCCGCACNATTCTGAATGGCTTTACCGCCTATTTTGCTGAGTTTGAGAACATCACGCTCTCGGCTCGTACGCGCTTTGAAAATGCTGAATGGCGCGCGACGCAAGAGGCCTCGATGCGGCGCATCGACATCTACAAGCTCCAGGTTNTCGAGACGATTGACGTGGTTGAGTACATCGCTCAGNACCGACTCCATGATCTCGAATTTTGGACAGAGACGCGCGATCTTTACGCTGAACTCGTTCGTGGCATGACGAACTTTGAGATTGCGGAGACGTTCTACAACAGNATNTTCAATGCCGTATTCGAGCACCGCTGGATTCGAGACGACTACGCATTTGTCTTCTCGCCGCAGGGCGACATGCCCCCCGTGGATGTNCGACGTGTGTTGAATCAGTACCGCACGAAGGGTGATTTCAAAACGGCGGTCGCCAACCTGCTATTCGACTATGGCATGTCATTGCCCTACGAGGATTATGATCGCGAGGTCGCGCGGGTCACACAGGTCATGATCGCCGCGGTCGAGGATGCTAATTACGATCATCGAGCTGATCTCGAATTGCATGCCTTAGAGCATCATTTTTTCCGAAACAAAGCCGCTTATATCGTGGGTCGTATTGCGGGTAAGGGGCTCCAGATCCCCTTTGTATTGCCCATGCTGCATACCGAGGATGGGGCGCAGCCCAGCGTTTACATCGATGCGTGTTTGTTGGGCTCGGACATCATCTCGAAATTGTTTTCGTTTACCCGAACGTACTTCATGGTCGATGCCTCGATTCCATCACAGTACGTTCTGTTCCTTCAGCAACTCATGCCACGCAAGGCAGTGTCCGAGATCTACAGCTGTATCGGGCATCACCGACACGGCAAGACCTACTATTTCCGNACAGCCTCACGCCACATGCGCTCGACCGAGGACGCTTTCATACCCGCCCCNGGCATTAAAGGGATGGTGATGGCGGTATTTACCCTGCCGTCATACGAATATGTGTTCAANATCATCAAGGACCGGTTTACACCGCCCAAGGAAGTCACGCANNAGGAAGTACGCGATAAGTANCAGCTGGTAAAACGCTGGGACAGGGCAGGGCGNATGGCGGATACCCAGGAATTCGCCAACCTTGTGTTCGAAGCCTCGCGTTTCTCGGATGAGCTTATGGAGGAACTGGAAGCGACCTGTGCGTCACAAGTGGAGATCAATGGTCGAGCGCTGATTATCAAGCACTGCTANGTCGAGCGGCGGATGCAACCACTGAATTTGTACTTGAAGGATGCCTCTGACGAGGAGGTGGATGCGGTGATGCTCGACTACGGGAATGCGATTAAAGAACTTGCGGCAGCCAATATTTTCCCCGGTGACATGTTGCTGAAAAACTTCGGCGTGACGCGTCACGGACGCGTGGTTTTTTACGACTACGACGAAATTCAGCCGCTGACGGACATCAACTTCAGGAAGATCCCTCCGCCACGGGACGAGTTTGAGGAAATGTCAGGCCAGCCTTGGTATTCGGTTGGGCCAAATGATGTATTTCCTGAGGAGTTCCGACTGTTCTTTTCGGGCAACGCGCGAGCACGTAAAGCGTTCGACCAGCTTCATAGCGATCTGTATGAGGCGTGCTTTTGGAGCAATCTACAAGACAAACTTCGGGATGGTTTCGTTGAAGACTTTTTCCCGTACTCAGGCAAGCTGAGATTTCAGCGCTAGGCGACTATTTTATGGCCAACCTTCTCATTATCCGACACGGTCAGGCGTCATTTGGCGCCGAGAACTATGACCNGTTGTCGCCCTTGGGTCAGCGACAGGCGGATCTCACGGGCGAATTTCTGCGCCATATGNGCACCCGTTTTAGTGCGGCCTATAGTGGTGACCTNTCGCGACAGCGAGAGACAGGTCAGCGANTNCTTGACCAGCTACAGGACGCGCCGGAGCTCGTCATTGATCCTCGGCTTAACGAGGTTCAGACCGACGAGCAAATTGAGGTGATGATGCCGCTCTTGGTTGAGCGCGACGCGCGCTTTGCTGACTTGGTGGCCNCGATGGNCAGCGATACGAAGTCCTTNCANAAGATTATCGAAACGGTCTTTAACTATTGGNTAAGCCCTGAGTGCGATATCNCTGGCATCCAGAGTTGGGCTGATTACCACGGTGGNGTCNTCAGTGCCTTTGAGGGNGCTATGGCGTCTGCACAATCGGGTACTGATACAGCCATCTTTACCTCGGGCGGCACCATCGCCACCATCGTTGGACATGNACTAAAACTGACGTCCGATCGGGTGTATGAGTTTTACGAGCCAGTATTTAATTGCTCGATTACCCGCATTATTTTTAATTCAAAAAAGTGCTCCCTATCGACCTTTAACGATGTGGGGCATTTGCATCTCATGAGCGCTCAGTTGCAGGAGCGGTTGGTGACCTACCGATGACACAGATCTGGATCGTCAGACACGGTGAAGCCGCAGCCAGTTGGGAGAAAGATCCTGACCCGGGCCTGTCTGCGCTGGGTCAGTCACAGGCCGAGGAGACGGCAACAGCCCTGCTGGATATTGTGCCCTTGGGTGCGCACTTGATTTCGAGTCCACTACGGCGTGCTCAGGAGACTGCCGCCGCGTTCGCCGTTAAGCGCGGCGATGATGTCCGCGTGGATCCCAGATTTTCAGAGGTACGATCACCGGTACCCCTGAGTGGCCGTAAAGTATGGTTGCAGGACTTCATGCGACAGAACTGGTCTGAGCAGTCAGACGACCTATGGTCGTGGCGTCGGGACATCATGTCAGGTCTCAAAGAAGCGACTGGTCCCACCGTTGTGTTTTGCCACTTTCTAGTAATCAACGCGGTTATTGCGGAGATTGAGAGTAAGCCAGAGGTGCTACAGGTCTACCCCGCCAATGCCTCGTTTCATGAGCTCAAGCTCGAGGATGGTGAGCTGTCTCTGGTCCANTTGGGTCAACAGATGGAAACCCGCATCNACTAANCGTTTTGAGGNGCGGTCNTTACTTGCGGTCTCTGCGAATTCGCATCAATCCCTCTTGGGCTGTTGAGGCAATCANTTTTCCGTCGCGACTCCAGAGTGATCCCCTGTTGTAACCGCGGGCGCCGCCAGACCAAGGGCTATAGGTGTCGTAGAGAATCCAGTCGCTCATATCAGGCACCTCGTGAAACCAGATGGCGTGATCAAGACTGGCGCCTATAAATACTTTCTCAGGCTGGTNATATGGGAACGCTGAGAAAGCGGTACTGTAGAGCGAGAAATCCGAGATCATCGCCAGCGCCGCCTGCTGCTTGCGCACNCAGCCGTCGAACGGGCCAATCACTTTGAACCACGACTGCGCGACGGGTTCTTGTGCNTCNGNAAGGCGCTCGGTGATGCGCTCCCGCGTGACGCCGAACAGATCGAGCATATTTTTGGGGATATTGTTGTCCCGCTGAGCATTCAGGGCTGCCGCTTCCTCGGGTGAAATGACCTCGGGCATGCTCAGCGAATGAGTCATACCNTCCTCTTCGACGTGGTAGCTGATTGANGTGTTAAAAATAGCCTCACCGTTCTGCCGTGCCACTACGCGACGTGTGCAGAAAGAGCGACCATTCCGAATAGGGTCAACTTCAAGTTCAATGGGTAGATCGGCGTTGCCCGCTCGCAGGAAATAGCAGTGCATTGAGTGTGCTGTGAGNTGGTTGNCAACGGTCTCATAGGCCGCTAACAGGCACTGCGCGACCACCTGACCACCAAATAGCCTGAACTGGGGACGCAAACTGTCGCCAATGAACCAATAATCACCCACGCGTTTTGGCGTGATGATATCCAACACCTCAGGAAAGGTGTGCCTGATAATCTCTTTTGAACTCATGTTTACCTCTGTGCTTTATCTCGGTTTTAAACCCAAGAAAAAGACATCAAAAAAATCGTGAGCGGCGCTCGTAACGTCATCGAGGCGTCGCCATTGGTCTATGCCCACTGCGGCGTTAATAGCACTGAACAGGAGGTGGCGTGTGACAAGCACNCTTTGGTTTTCAATCGACTGCTCCGAAATACCAGCCGCCATCATTTTGCCTAATCTGGCGTGCGTCTCATCTGTTCGGGTTAAGACCACCCGACGNAGTTCGGGAGGAAGCGCAGTGATCGTATTGTAACGGATCAGTGGGCCGCGATCCGAATTCTGCAACTCGAAGATTTCGATGCAAACAGCGCTGAGCTTCTCTACGGGGGGGAGATCTGACTGTTCCACTTGCGAAATAATTCGCTCAAACTGATCAAGAGTAAATTCATAGCACTGAGCCAGGAGTGCTTCTTTATTCGCGAAGTGATAGTAGAAAGCGCCCTTGGAAACGCTCAGTGATTCAGCAATATCATCGAGTGAGGTACCGCTGAAGCCTTTGCGGTTAAAGTGCTNTGTTCCGGCCCGAAGAAAGGCCTCTTGCTTGANTCNATTCTGAGCTTCGCGGTTGAATCCGTGGCTTGCCTGGGCCTGAGAGTTGGGATGTCGATCTTTCCATTTAAAGACGCAAGCTCTCGGAACNAACCCCTCGGTGAACAGCTTGCGGATTTTGATGGCCGCGTCTTTTGACTCTGACTCCGGCATTTCGTACAGCCAATAAAATGACCAGTCGAGTGCCGTTAACAANGCTCGGGCTGTACTGGTTGTGTGACACTCACGAATCACGCCTTGCTCGATACCGTTTCGAAGATATCCGCGGAATCGTTTAAACATTCGGAGNTATTCTTGCTCTAAAAATTCCCGGTGATCATCGGGTAAGACGGCAATCTCCAGCGGAGCCGCATAGTAGTCGCCACGACCAGCCAGCGAGTCGAGGCTAATTTCAATGTGTCGCTCCATGGCCCGCANCACGCGCTCCAGCGGGTCGTCAGTTTCTGCCTCTACTTCATCGAGCGACTGATGGAGTCTGACAAGTGCGTTCTGATAGCACTGGTAAATCAGGTCCTCTTTCGTTCTCACGTAGTAGTAGAGGCTGGTCTTTGTCAGTCCCAGTTTATTTGCGACATCGGCTAGCGTCGTCGAGCGCGCACCTTTGGTGTTAAAGAGCTTTGCTGCGCGCGATAAAATTGCTGCACGTTTTGCTTGATGCTGCGCACCGCGACTAAAAGGCGAACCCACTTTGGAATTACTATTNGGAGATGTCTGTTCTGAGCGCGCCATGTGTTCCAACTGGACCGTGGGTAGNGCGGAGAAATTCTCGCCGTTCGAAGTTTTGAACTTTAAGTATTTTTTTTGAACCTGTCCATGCGTGGCGCGAAAAGAGACGTGCAACAATAGTGCAGCTGCACTGGAGTTTGGAAATGACTGACGCAATTAGATTTGAAGTAAAAGATACTGTCGCTGAACTATNCTTGTGCGCGCCCGAGCGACGAAATGCGATTGGTTCGCGTGAAATTNCTCTGGTTAAGNCAGCCATAGACAGCATTCCAGATACCTGCCGNCTGTTCGTCATTCGGTCAGAGGGATCCGTGTTTTGCGCCGGTGCCAACCTGAAAGAGATCACCGATGGATCAATGGAGGGTGATGACTTTCAGTCCATGACAAATGCTATTGCTTCACTCATGATGCCAAGCCTTGCGATCGTAGAGGGAGACGTGTTCGGTGGCGGTGCTGAGCTGCTCTTTAGCTGCGATTTTCGTCTTGGCGTGACAGGCAAGCACCTAAAAATCCCCGCGGCTGCCGTTGGTCTCTGCTATCCGGTGGAGGGTATCGAGCGAATGACGCAGCGGCTTGGAAGCACCCTAGTGCGTAAGCTGCTACTTACCACGGAATCAGTGAGTTTCGAGGAGCTCGCCCAGTACAGTGCCTTCGACTGGTTAATATCGTCTGCTGAGGTCGACGCTCATTCGGAAGCTCTTATCGCGAGTCTGAGTGGCCTTGCACCTCTGTCAGTTACAGCAATGCTCGCAATTATTAAGTCAGTCGAAGAGGGACGCTTCGATCGCGTTGCTGCCCAGCGGCTTGCAGATTCGTGCAGTGAATCCGAAGATCTTTCTGAGGGGCTTCTGGCTATCCGAGAAAAGCGAGCGCCTGTATTTAACCGCCGCTAGCCAGTTCAGATNGAATGCGCGTGTAGCTTGCCAGTAGCTGCCGTAAGCTGTCACGAACGAGGCTTGCGANCNCATCCATTTCGTCANTGCTCAGAGAGGCCAGGTTATCTCTGGCCGCGGCTTCGATGGTTGCAAGTCGTTGACCTAAGACATGTGCGCCGATATTTATTGCGGACGATTTAAATGCGTGCGAAATTCGGCGCGTGNCCCCTGCATTCTGTTCGCGAGTGGCCATCTCAAGCTCATTAATAAACCCGGGAACCTGTTGCTCGAACAGACTGACCACCTGANCGACCAGATCCATACCGGACTCGGCGTTGATGCGAGCGATAGTAATCAGTGTGTCATCGTTAATCAGCGCGAGCTCATTACTTACGTGCGATTCGCCCGGGTCAACGTTAACGTAATTGAGGAGANTTCGGCGGAGATCAACTGCAGAAAAGGGTTTTACAAGGACATCATTCATGCCCCACTCGCGTNCTTCCTCAAAGTCACCCGGCTATGCGGAGGCGGTTNCTGCAATATCCATGAAAATAAAGTCGGGAGCGTTGTTGNCAACGAGTTCCAGANCTTCATAGCCGTCGGTGGCTTCGAGAACACACATACCCTCGGACTCCAGGCATTGTCGAATCAGCATGCGCTGCATGGTGTCNTCGTCGCAAACNAGTACTAACGGGCTGTCATCTCGATTTACTGCCAACCGTGTTTACCCCTCAACTACTCTCGAGCATNTGACGGCATCTTTATTGGGAAAGGGTTGACCACCGCAATGAGGCAAACCATGAACTACCAGCTGTCACATTCCATTTATGNAGGTAAACTGCCCGCTGTTCATTGGGAAGGCTTTTTTGCGTGTCGATCGCTGATCAAAAACTGCGGGAAATTCGGGAGCAGGTGCAGTCGCATCTTGCGAGCGTGCCAAAGCGGCGTGATGCTGAGCACACAGTCCAGCTCGAGGGCCGCATTCGTGCGCAGCTCAAAGCGCATAACGCGGTTATCGTTGCTCACTATTACACGGCGCNGGAAATCCAGGCGTTAGCTGAAGCAACCGGNGGCTGNGTGTCNGATTCCTTGGAGATGGCGCGCTTTGGGCGGGACCATCCTGCAGAAACTTTAATTGTTGCGGGCGTTCGATTTATGGGCGAAACCGCAAAAATCCTGACGCCCAATAAGCGCGTCTTGATGCCCACGCTCGAGGCAACCTGCTCATTGGACGAGGGCTGTCCAATAGACGAGTTCTCCGCGTTTTGTGATGCACACCCCGATAGAGATGTCGTGGTTTACGCCAATACTTCNGCAGCGGTGAAGGCACGGGCAGACTGGGTTGTGACTTCAAGTATTGCGTTGGACGTTGCCGAATACCTGGCCGAGAACGACAAGAAAGTCTTGTGGGCGCCCGACCGGCACCTGGGTGATTACGTGCGCCGTGAGAGCGGTGCAGACATTCTGGTCTGGGATGGAGCCTGTATTGTTCACGAAGAGTTTAAAGCCAAAGGCATACTGGACTTAAAGCACGTGCATCCCGAAGCGGCGGTGCTGGCACACCCAGAATCTCCAGCCTCAGTGCTCGAGATTGCAGATCATGTCGGCTCGACAACACAGATCATCAAGGCGGCAACCGAGCTGCCAAACGAAAAATTTATTGTGGCCACGGACCAGGGCATTTTCTACAAGCTTCAACAGGCCGCGCCTGATAAAACGTTCTTAATTGCGCCCACTGCGGGTGAAGGCGCTACTTGTCGTAGCTGTGCTAATTGCCCTTGGATGGCAATGAACGAACTCGAGCTCCTAGCAGAGGTGCTGGAAAGGCCACAGGGTAGAGAGATTTTTGTGGATCCCGAGCTGGCCGAGCGAGCAATGCAGCCGCTTGATCGCATGCTGTCATTTGCGCAGTCGTTGAATACGGGTGTGGTAGGGCGCGCTTAAGAGTTTTCCAGTTCGTCTCTAATATCCATCACATCGCGCAAACGTTCGTTAATGGTCGCGGACTGCGTAAAGTTATTGTTTACCAGTTTGAGAGCATAGTTCAGCTGATTTTGCGCTGAGTCCAGTGCGCCAACCAAGATAAAATACTCAGCCCGGGACTGGTGCAGACCGATAATATCTCCGGCAAGCCCCTGAACTTCCGCCAGTCGATACCAGACGCCGGGGTCTTCCGGCGTTTTTTTGCTTTGATTTTTCAGTAGCTGAGCCGCGACATGTGGAAGCCCCGCTTGCCACAGCGCATCAGCGTAGGCAATGGTAAGCGGGTGATTTCCGGGAGACAGGCTCAGCCTGTTTTTTAGCCGAGTAATGGCGCGCTGATGCTGACCCATTGCAGTGTCAATTTCACTGCTGGCAATGACGAATGTGAGATTGTTCGGATCGGGGCGCATGGCCTGCTCCAGCGCCTGCCGCGCTTTAACAGGTTGGCCCGAATCTATGTAAGCTAATGAGAGGCCATACCAACCTGCAGCTGCTTCCGTGCCACCTCTTTTCGTTTGATCGCGAAACAGATTTACGGCATCAACGGGGCTTTGAGCCAGCTGATGGCGGACGCGTGCCTGCATCAGCTCGAAGTCGAAACTCTTTGGCCTGATGACTCGCCTTTCGGATCGTGCGCGATTGCGCATATCGGCAACCCGCTTCTCTGACAGGGGGTGCGTGCGCAAAAATTCAGGGAGTCGGTTCGTGCTGTATAGCCGGTGCGCGCTTAGCATCCGTTCGTGCATGTCTGCAGCGGCGTGCGGATCTCGACCTGATGCAACGAGGGTTTTCAGACCGATTCGGTCTGCCTCAGATTCATTGGCTCTGCTGTAGCGAAGGCGAGAGTCTTGCGCCGCAGCCTGGGTTGCGGTCATCGCGGCCAACCCCGCATCGCTGCCAGCCGTTGCCGCCAATACAATCCCCGCCATGAGTCCTGCAATGGTGAGCTTGCTTTGGTTCGCTGCTTGCTCCCTTTGGCGGGAGAAGTGTCGCTGGCTAAGGTGTGCTATTTCGTGGGCGAGGACGGCCGCTAATTCATCTTCCGACTGCGCATGGTGAATGAGGCCATTGTGCACCCCGATAATGCCGCCGGGCACTGCGAACGCGTTGATCGTCGGATTATCGACCACTACCAGTTGCAGCTGCCGGTCTCGCAGATCACTGTGCAAAACCAGCTCGAAAATAAGGTTCTCAATGTAGTCTGCGAGCAACGGATCATCGAGAACGGGTGCCTGAGCTCTGAAAACCTTAAGCCACAGGCTGCCAAGACGCCGCTCATACTGCTCCGAATAGAGGCTTGTGCTCGAGGCGCCCAAGTTCGGAATTTTTAGATCGTCGGTATCGGCCCATACCCGACCGACGCTGACCGCGATGAACGCAGTTGCGACGACAGTGAAAAGCGATTTAGCAAACCTATTGAGCATGTTGAGACTTTAACTGACTTTCTTCACATACGCGTGTTTCAGTGTGACAAAAGTAGAGAAGCTTGGTTCCCGAAGCAGGTATACTCGTTGGGGGCAAAAGGGTTTATGACATGGCAGTTGCAGAAAGGGTCGATGCGCGCGGTAAACGATGCCCAATGCCGGTGCTGATGGCGAAGCGTGCAATAGCCGAATGTCGTCCCGGGGATACCATCGAAATACTAGTGACAGACCCAAGTGCCCCCAAAGATTTTGAAACCTTTGCACGTCTCGAAGGTCACAGTGTGAGTTGGGAGACGCGCAATGAGCTGACGGCAATCAAGCTCACACTGAGCACCGCTGAATGAGCGAAAACTTATGAAGCAACAGCCGTTGCCAACGGGGGTAAAAAAATGATCGATACATTGAAAAAGTGGTACAGACGGCACCTAGGCCGGGAAGAGTCGGTCATTCTGGTGGCTCTTTTAATTGGAAGCGCCGTGTTGCTTGGTGTCATGGGAGAGGTGCTCACCCCCGTGTTTATCGCCTTAATCTTGGCCTACCTGATGCAAGGTGTTGCCGATCAGTTTGGGAAGTGGGGCGTAAATCAAGGCCTTGCTCTGGCGGGGTCATCACTCGTGTTTGTCGGCGTTTTTCTTGGCTTTACGTTGGGCATCGCGCCCTTGGTGTGGCGGCAGCTGGAAAGCCTTATTCGTGAAGCCCCGGCAATGATGGCGGCGGTGCAGAAACAGATAGAGGAACTTATTGCCCAGTACCCCATAGTGATTGAGCAGGCGCCAATTACAGAGATGCTGACTTCGATGCAGGGGCAAGCGGCCTCTCTNGGTCAGGCCATTGTGGGATTTGGACTCTCCTCGATACCCGGTGTGCTTACCTTTGCCATTTACCTGGTGCTGATTCCGCTGATGGTGTTTTTCTTTTTAAAAGATCGCGATGAACTCATCGAATGGGTGCTCAGCTTTTTACCGAAGGAGCGTCCCGCTCTCGATCAAATCGGTCGCGACATGAATAGACAGATTGCGAATTATGTTCGGGGCAAGGGCATCGAGATCACCATCATTGGTGCTGCCAGCTACATCACCTTTATCAGTTTTGGTTTGAATTACACNGCCTTGCTTGCGCTACTCGTTGGGCTGAGTGTGATCGTGCCTTACATTGGCGCTTTCTTGGTGACGATTCCCGTCGTGTTAGTGGCATTTTTCCAGTTCGGGTTGAGTGGTGATTTTTATTGGATTGTGGCCCTCTACTTCTTTATTCAAGTATTGGATGGAAACGTACTTGTGCCACTTCTNTTTTCAGAGGCAGTAAACTTGCATCCCGTGGCGATTATCATCGCCGTGCTGATATTCGGCGGCTTGTGGGGTGTCTGGGGTGTCTTTTTTGCAATTCCGCTGGCCACACTGTGCAATGTGTTGTTGGTTTCTTGGCCGCGGACCGAGGTATAGCGCACGACTGCGCTTAAAGGAGTAACTATGCAAATCTGGCGAATCACGCGCCTAACGGTAACGGCAATATTGGCATCTTTATTGGTGGCGTGTGGAGGGGATGCCGCTGAGCCAGCCGCCCCGGTGGTCGTTAATAAGAGTCCGAATGATGAGCGCGAGTACGCTGCTGTAACGCTGGACAATGGTCTACAGGTTCTTATGGTCTCGGATGCCACCACGGAGAAATCAGCTGCTGCTTTGAGTGTTGGCGTCGGAGCTTTCTCGGATCCGCTGGACTTTCAGGGAATGGCTCATTATTTGGAGCACATGTTGTTCATGGGCTCTAAGTCTTTTCCGGAGCCCGATGGGTATATGAATTTCGCCGCTGAAAATGGCGGTAGTTCAAACGCCTATACGTCGAGCGAAATCACTAACTACATGATCACAATAGAGAACACTGGCTTTCCTGAGGCACTGCATCGGCTATCGGAGTTCTTTTCTGCCCCCATACTCGATCCCGGCTACATCCAGAAGGAAAAGAATGCCGTTAATGCAGAATGGTCCATGCGTCGAGAGTCGGAGGGGCGATCGATTTATCGTCTGCAGCGCGCACTGCTGGGTGAGCATCCGGCTAACCGCTTTACCATTGGTAATCTCGATACCCTTGCTGATAAAGAGACGGGCGAATTACATCCCGCCACCATCGAGTTTTTCGAACAGTATTATTCCGCGAATTTAATGGCGCTGGTGCTGATAAGCCCCCTTCCTGTCGCCGAAATGGAGAGCTTGGCCCAGCAATACTTTTCGCTTATTCCTAACAAGGAAGTCGATAAACCTGTGGTGACGACCGAAGTTAATTTCGACGAGGTTGCAGGTAAGTTGATTCGGTTCAAGCCACAGCGCGACCTGCGTGAAATGCGTCTTAGCTACATCATCGATAACAACGCCGCCGAGTGGCGCAGCAAGCCCGGCGATTACCTTGGCTATGTCATCGGNTCAGAAATGCCCGGCACGCCCGCCGATAAACTTAAGTCACTTGGACTTATCAGTGAGTTGATGACGTCGAGTTACGAGTCGCTCTATGGCAATTACGGAACATTTGAAATCAGTGTTCAGCTCACCCCTCAGGGCATGAAACGACGCGATGAAATCTTTGATGTGCTCTCGGGCTACATTGAGTTGCTTCGTCGCGAAGGTGTCGACGACCGATACGCCGAGGAGTATCGGCAGTCTCTCAATAATCGGTTTACTTTCCTTGAGAAGGTCGATGACTTCTCTTATGCCGCGAGTTTGGCGGCGGCCATGCAGGATTATCCGATTGAGCACGTCATCGACGCACCTTACCGGTTTGATGGCTTTAATCAGGAGGCTGTCGATTCGCTGTTGGCGCAGTTGGTTCCTGACCGGCTGAATGTCTGGTACATCTCGAAAGAGGAAGAGACCGATAGTGAGTTGGAGTTTTATGTTGGACCGCACGCCATAGAGGACCTCGAGCCCCGAGATGTAGAGAGTGCTCTGGCCCTGGTGAATCGTCTTGGATTGGCGCTGCCGAGTGAAAATGGTTTGCTGCCTTCCGCCTTCGATATCAGGCAGACGCCGCCAGATGTCAGGCCGATTGCTGTGGCGGATAATGTCACCTTCTGGTTAAAGGGTAGCGACAATTTTGATGGGCTACCGAAAGGATTCACGCGGCTACAGCTGAGTACTGACAGAGCGCTAAACAGCGTTGAGAACGTCGTTTACCTCTCGCTCTGGGAGTCGCTCTATGATCTGAAGCAGACGCGACTTTCGACCGAAGCGTCGATTGCGGGCATGAGCTTGTCCATGAGCGCATCTAACGGCATCTCGCTAACGATGTCAGGCTTCACCGACAAGCAGCCAGAACTATTGGCTCGTGCCGTCGAAGGTTTACGGGTGAATCCAAGCGAGCTCGAGTTTGGTCAGGCGGTAGAGCGCTACTTGCGCCGGATTGAAAACTCAAAACGCGCCTTCCCCTACACTCAATTTACGCCTTTGCTAGGTATGCTGACACGAGAGGGCCGTTATTCAGATGTTTCTCTGGCGCTCGCGGCGTCAAAGGCAAGCCTGGATGGGTTTACTCAATTCGTAGAGGAGGTGCTTACTACCAGTCACCTGCGAGCTTTCTTCTTTGGCAACTATGACGAGGCTGACGTGCGGTCTGCGTATGCTCAGGTGGAAGACTTCGTAACTCCCAGCCGCTCTGCGGGCTACGCACGCGCTGGCATTTACGATCCCGAGCCCGGTGCAACCTTGATGCTCAATAGAGAGGTGCCGGTAGAAGACCTTGGAATGCTGTACGGCTTTGCCGCGCCTGAGGCGTCGATAAAGAATCAGGCCTTAGCCCGAATTCTCGCGCGACACCTGCGTGTCCGTGCTTTCGAGACACTNAGAACAGAGGAGCAGCTTGGCTACGCAGCGGGCGGAGGATCGCTCGATCTGTATCAGCACCCCATGGTGATTCTCTACATACAAACGCCCGTTAAAGGGCCACAGGATATGCTTGATCGGTTCAACGCCTATACTCAGGAGTACCGGGAAGAGTTGGCGGCACTCNCTGAGGAGTCGTTTGCAAAGTTCAAGGCTGGGGTGCTAACCGCACTCACGGAACCGCCTAAGAATCTTTCGGCGGAGGCGGGTCCTTTTGCATCCGATTGGTCCATCGAAAACTACGAGTACGACACGCGTGAGAAGCTAATTGAGGCGGTAGNGTCGTCGACACTGGCCGATGTTCAGGCGTTTTACGATGCAACAGTCTTTGGCGATGCNCGGTCTCGGATCGTCATCCAGCTAAAAGGTCAGCGCTANGCAGATNAAGCGTTTGGCTCTCTNGATGGTGGCGTCGTTATTGANGATGTGGATCAATTCCATAAAGACATGCCTAAGCAAGCTCTCTAGGTCTANACGCAGAANCATCCCCTAAATAATTCTANAANGTTCTATTTTAGAACTTTGTAGAATTTAATGCGCGAATTACTTACCCTTGCGCATACATAAATGCAATTAAGTGCAGTATTTAGTTCTAATTTAGAACTTAATAGGGGTAAGTATGAATTCAAACCTGGATCCTATCGAAGCAAAAGAGTGGTTGGACTCGTTCGATGCAGTCAACCGTTTCAATGGCAACAACGTCTCCAGCGAGTTGATTCAACGGCTAACGGATCACGCGCGGGAGCAAGGGGTAACGCTACCCGCGGCAATAACGACACCCTTTAAGAATACGATTAATCCGGAAGACGAGCGTGTCATGCCGGGTGACCTGTTCATGGAGCGGCGTATCCGTTCATTGATTCGCTGGAACGCNATGGCGATGGTGATGCGCGCTAACGACAATGAAGATGGCTTGGGCGGGCACATCTCNAGCTTCAGCTCGAGNGCAACCTTGTATGACGTCGGCATGAATTATTTCTTCAGAGGCACGGGTAACGGGCATCCTGGAGATCTCATCTTCTACCAGGGTCACAGCGCACCCGGTATGTATGCGCGGTCCTATTTGGAAGGGATTTTTGACGAAAGCCAACTCGAAAACTTTCGGCGTGAGGTGTCAGGTAAAGGTCTGTCTTCCTATCCCCACCCCTGGCTGATGCCCAACTATTGGCAGTTCCCTACGGTTTCCATGGGGTTGGGNCCTTTGCAGGCCATCTACCAAGCACACGTGATGAAGTATCAGCAAAAGCGCGGTCTGGTTGATCACCGAGACAGAAAGATCTGGTGTTTTCTTGGTGATGGTGAATGCGATGAGCCTGAATCATTGGGTGCCATTGGTCTGGCGGGGCGTGAAGGCCTNGGGAANCTGCATTTTGTCGTCAACTGCAATCTACAGCGACTCGATGGCCCCGTTCGTGGGAATGGCAAAATTATCCAGGAGCTCGAGGGCGTGTTCCGCGGCGCTGGGTGGAATGTCATTAAAGTGGTTTGGGGTCGTCGGTGGGATCCCTTGCTGGAGCGTGATAAGTCGGGCCTGCTACTCAAACGAATGGACGAAGTCTGCGATGGCGAGCTGCAAAACTGTAAGTTTAACGGNGGCGCTTATACGCGAGAGCATTTCTTCGGCAAATACCCTGAAACCCTCGATTTAGTNAAAGATCTCTCGGACGACGACATCATGTACCTCAACCGAGGCGGCCACGATCCCTACAAGGTATACGCAGCCTACGCAGCGGCCTGTGAAGAGACGGAGCGTCCCACGGTNATTCTCGCCATGACGGTTAAAGGTTATGGCACAAGTGAGGCGGGTGAGGCGAGCAATGAGACACACTCGCTCAAGAAACTGGACCTTAAGAGTTTGAAAGCGTTCAGAGATCGCTTCGGGGTGCCGGTCAGCGACAAGGATCTGAAGGACGTTCCGTTCTATCGTCCTCCTGAAGACAGCCCGGAAATGCGCTACCTCAGGGAGCGTCGAGCAGAGTTGGGTGGCAGTATCCCCGCACGACGCGCCAATTCCTACAGCCTGCCAGCGCCCGCCCAGTCCGCATATGCAAGTCAGCTTAAAGGCAGCGGTAAGCGCGAGATCTCGACAACGATGGCCTTCGTGCGCGTGTTGTCCTCGTTGGTAAAGGACAAGCAAATTGGAGAGCGTGTTGTACCGATTGTTCCCGATGAGGCGCGGACCTTCGGTATGGAGGGCATGTTCCGCCAGTTAGGTATTTACTCCTCCGTGGGGCAGCAGTATACCCCACATGATGCGGGACAAATTCTTTACTACAAAGAGGAGGAGACAGGGCAGATTCTCGAAGAGGGTATTAACGAAGCGGGTGCTATGTCGGCGTGGATNGCGGCAGCGACCTCGTATTCTGTATCCGATTACCCGATGGTACCTTTCTACATCTTCTACTCGATGTTCGGTTTCCAGAGAATTCATGATTTGGCGTGGGCCGCAGGCGACAGTCAGGCGCGCGGCTTCCTTATCGGTGCAACAGCGGGTCGAACCACATTGAATGGCGAAGGCCTGCAGCATCAGGATGGTCACAGTCACTTAATGGCGACTACCATCCCCAACTGTATTTCCTATGACCCAACCTACAGTTTTGAGCTGGCCACCATTATCAGTTCTGGCATGAAACGGATGTTTGAGGATAGCGAAAACGTTTTCTATTACATCACGACCATGAACGAGAACTATGTGCATCCCGATATGCCCGAGGGTGTTGAAGAGGGGATTGTGCGAGGGCTATATCCGCTGAAGAAGTCCTCTAAAAAAGGGAAAAAGCGCGTTCAACTGATGAGCGCGGGAACCATCATGCGAGAGGTTGAAGCCGCCGCCGTCATTCTGGAACAAGATTACGACGTCGCCGCTGATATCTGGAGCATGACGAGCGTCAACGAGCTAGCGAGGGACGGCCACAAGGTGTCTCGCCGCAATATGATGAACCCTGCGGCAGAACCTGAGGTGCCTTACGTGACCCAGTGCCTGGCACCCACGGAAGGTCCTATCATCGCCGCGACCGACTACATCCGCGCGCATACCAACCAGATTAGGGAGTTTATGCCTCGGAGTTTCACAGTCCTTGGTACTGACGGTTTCGGGCGAAGCGATACGCGCGCGCAGC
The DNA here is from genome assembly GCA_002691565.1 of Halieaceae bacterium. Lineage (GTDB taxonomy): Bacteria > Pseudomonadota > Gammaproteobacteria > Pseudomonadales > Halieaceae > Luminiphilus. The sequence goes on along the minus strand of NZIH01000035.1, from coordinate 6,367 downwards.
TGCGAGAGTTCTTCGAGGTTGATCGTCGCTACGTTGTCTTGGCAGCAATGACTGCCTTGGCAGATGAAGGTACGGTCGCACGAGCAGATATTGCCAAAGTTATGACTGACTTGGGCATTGATCCTGCGAAACCAGACCCCACAACGGTNTAAGGGAGGCGCTGCAGATGACACATCAAACGATTGTAGTTCCCGATATCGGTGGGGCTGAAGGTGCCGAGGTAGTCGAGCTTCTGGTTGCTGTTGGTGATGCTATCGAGCTNGAGCAGAGCTTGATTGTTCTCGAATCGGATAAGGCTTCCATGGAAATTCCGGCATCGCATGCTGGTGTGGTGGTCGAGCTGAAAATGGCGGTTGGTGACCAGCTATCGGAAGGCGACGCTATTCTGACACTGGATACGTCGGCTGCGGATAATGATGGCGCCGAGGTAAGTCATCAGNAAGCACCCGGTAATGACNAGAACAGTACTTCCAGTGATGCAGACGTTGCGAGCTCGCAGCGCGTGGATGAGNGCACAGAAAAGGGCGNTGATGCTGCTGCGTCTGANGAGGGCGNAAGCGAAGCTGTTTCAGAGCAGNTTGTCGAGGTGCCGGATATTGGCACGGACGGTGATGTTGAGGTTGTCGAGCTCTGTGTCAGTGTCGGCGATGTGATCGATGAGGGTGATTCGGTGGTGGTCCTCGAGTCNGATAAAGCCTCAATGGAGGTCCCTTCGNCTGCCGCAGGAGAGGTCTTGGANCTTCTCATCGCTGAGGGTGCCTCGGTGACTCAGGGTGCNNCACTCATAAAGCTNAGCGTAAAAGGTGTTTCATCGACTGCCCCGGCTGTCACAGGAGCNGCTACGCCAGCTGTTGATACCACTGATACGCTCNCGAAGCCGTCATCAGTGGCGGCAGCCAATCCTTCTCCCANGGCGANNGCATTGCCNGCGTCTGCCCCGCCCGCGTCATCGGTAGCTAANGANGCGTCAGATTTATATGTGGGACCTGCCGTACGGAAGTTGGCGCGTGAGTTTGGTGTCGACCTCAAGGCGGTAAAAGGGTCGGGTCCTAAAGGACGGATCGTTAAAGAAGATTTACAGGCTTANGTGTCGCAGCGTTTGGCTGATCCNGCGACTCATGCTGTCTCNGTGGGCAGCGGTATACCNGATGTGGCTGACATTGATTTTTCAAAGTTTGGCCCTGTTCATCACGAGCAGCGATCTCGTATCGATAAAGTCACTGCGTCTAATATGTCCAAGTCGTGGCTCAATGTGCCTCATGTAACTCAGTTTGATGACGCCGACATTACCGATCTCGAGGCGTTTCGCGGGTCGCTGAAGGCGGAAGCGGAGCGACGCGGCAGCAAGCTTTCGCCCGTACCCTTCATCATCAAGGCGGTTGCTGTTGCGTTAAATGCNAATCCCAAGATGAAGAGTTCNCTAGCAGAGCAGGGTGATGTGCTGGTGTACAAGGACTACTGCCACATCGGCATGGCNGTTGATACACCCAATGGGCTGGTTGTACCGGTTATCCGTGANGCTGATAAGAAGTCGGTCTGGGCATTGAGTGACGAGATTCGCGAGCTTGCCGCGAAGGCGAAGGACAAGAAGCTTAAGCCTGACGAGATGCAAGGGGCGGTCTTTACTATCAGCAGCCTGGGCAACATTGGAGGTCGTGGATTTACGCCGATTGTGAACACCCCGGAGGTGGGTATTCTGGGTGTTAGCAAGGCCTCCACCCAGCCCATGTGGGATGGCTCGGAATTTCAGCCTCGTATCATGCTGCCCGTGTCACTCTCGTACGACCACCGTGTTGTAAATGGTGGCGATGCCGGTCGCTTTTTGACTTATCTTGTTGCGCTACTGAGCGACATTAGACAGCTAGCGATGAATTAAGCGGCCTTTCTGGCCGCTTTTCTATCCAGTGTTGCGCATACCGGCTGCGACACCGGCGATTGATACCATCAATGCACGCTGCACGGATGCGTCCTCGTTCTCACGGATCCGGCGCAGTAACTCAATCTGCACGAGATTCAGGGGCGCGGTGTAGACGTTTCTCAATCCAATCGACTCAAGACCCCACGGGTCGCCTGCCATGAGTGTATCCACCTCTAGAATACGCTGGACAGAGCTGATGTCGCTGGCGAGCTGTCCACGTAAGTCCCGACCGAGTCCTCTCAATGCGGGATCGACCAGTGTGTCGTCGTAAAGCACGTTGATGATGCTGTTTGACTTGGCATAGACCATGTCAAGCATCGAAAGCCTCGAGGCAAAAAAGGGCCACTCGTCACGCATTTCCTTGAGCATGGGCATATGACCCGAGGCGGCCGCTTTCTCAAGAGCTGAGCCGGCGCCCAGCCACGCTGGGAGCACCAGTCGGTTTTGCGACCAGGCGAAAATCCATGGGATAGCGCGCAGCGTTTCTATGCCGCCGCCCGTCCGGCGTCTCGCGGGGCGCGAACCCAGTGGGAGACTTGCAAGCTCGGGCTCGGGCGTTGCCTGTCGAAAGTACTCAACAAAATGCGGATTGCCTCGAACCCAACTTCGGTAGTCAGCGCAAGCATTATCTGCGAGCTCTGTCATGAGCTCACGCCATGCCGTTTTTGGCACCGGCGGTGGTGTGAGATTGCCTCTTAGAATCGCACTGGTGTACTGCCCGAGGGTATTTACGGCTAAGGGCTTGAGACCGAGTTTTACGCGAATCATTTCGCCTTGCTCGGTCACCCTAAGACCTTGTTCTAATGAACCGGGTGGTTGCGAGAGTAGTGCCTGATGCGCGGGTGCTCCGCCACGGCCAATGGTGCCGCCTCGGCCATGAAACAACTGAAGCTTCACTGCGTGGGCGCTGCAAATTTTGAGCAACGCCTCTTGTGCTCGATATTGTGCCCAGCCGGCAGAGAGCATACCTGCATCTTTTGCACTGTCCGAGTAGCCGATCATGACAACCATCGAGCTGTTAGCTCTTTCCTTGAACGATGCATTGTTGAGTAAGGCATCGATCGTGGCGGGCGCACCATCAAGGTCATCAAGCGTCTCGAATAACGGCGAAACCGGGAGATTGAGAGGTCCGCCCGTTGCTTTCAGAAGAAGCTGAACCGCCAGTACGTCAGAGGGCTGAGACGCCATTGAAATGACGTAGCAGCCCAGCGCTTCGCGCGGCGCGTCAGCAATGACTCGGAAGGTGTCGAGCACCTCCAGGCAGGGTTCTGATGGATTGAAGTTGATAGGCAAAAGCGGGCGTGCGTTGGCAATTTCGGCCTCGAGAAACGTCTGTTTTTCAAGCTCCGACCATGACCGGTAATCCCCCAACCCCAGCGCCTCCGTAATTTCACCGATCACGTCACTGTGGCGCGTGCTTTCCTGGCGAACATCAAGTGTCACAAGGTGAGAGCCGAAGGTCTCTAGACGCCTTAACAGGTCCAGGATTTTTCCATCGGCAATCGCGTTGAGGCCCATAGCCATCAGCGATTGACGACATAACTCGAGACCTTCGGTAATTGTGTTGGTCGACAAATAGGGGGGTGGGGTTACAGAGCCGTCTTGAATGTAGGCTCCTAGACCATCTCGCTGTTGGCGAACCGCATCTCGTATCGGTCTCAAAACCGCGCGGTAGGGCTCTCTTGCACCCGCTGTCAACTCACGAAGAGCCTGCGTCGCCTTGGTAACGGAAAGCTCTTCATAAATTTCATCGAGATTCCGCAGGATGAGATCGGCCGCTTGCCAGCGGCTGATGATCATGGCGCGGAAAGTCACTTTGGCTGTGACGTTCGGATTCCCGTCGCGATCACCACCAATCCAGCTTGAGAGTCGCACCACCGGTTTGGTTCTAGTGGGAATGTCTAAGTCAAACTTATCCGCAATTGCATCGAGGTCACGCATGAANTCCGGGACCGCATCCCATAAGGAGTTCTCTATCACCGCAAAACTCCATCGCGCCTCGTCAATTGGCGTGGGTCGCTGTTCAAGAAACTCTTCGGTGTGCCAGATTTGGGCGATCAGGTCCGCGAGACGACGCTGAACCTTCGACTCATCCGCCTGTCCCGAGTCCAGCCATGTCAGGCAATCATGAATTTCCCCGTGCTTGTGAATAAGGGTCCTGCGAGTAATCTCGGTTGGATGCGCCGTGAGCACGAGATCTATGTGTAAGTTGGCTATTGCACCGGCCAACTCGGTTTTAGTGGCGGTCGCACTTAACTCATCAATTGCGCCCGCTATTCGGTCATATGCGCCGAAGCGATCACTTACTGACTTTGTCGTCGTGAAGTGTTGATCAGCGATATTTGCTAGGTTTAAAAATTGCGCGAAGCCACGTGAGATAAGCAATAGCTGCTCAGCATCGAGTCGCTTTAGCTGATCAAACAAAGCCGCTGTTTGTTCTGCTTCTGTGGCCAATTTAGACGCTTGGCGAATGGATTCTATGCTTTGAAAAAGCTCCTCTCCAACGGTTGTCCGAATGATCTCGCCTAGGGTGTCTCCCAGTAGGCGTACATTTTGTCGAAGAGGTGATGTGTCCAGTACATGGTCATGTGTCATCAGTTAACTCGTTGGGAATCTAGTGTCTTTAAGGCTGTCTTTGATTCGAGCGAGGTGAGGAGTGAAACCTTCTCCTCGGCGTAAGGTTACACCGGCGGCGAGGACATCAAGAATGACCAGCTGCACCAGCCGAGATGTCATCGGCAAATATTGCTCAGTGTCTTCTTCTATTTTTACATTGATGCAGTAATGGCTTTGATCCGCGAGAGGCGAGCCTTCCGCGGTCAGAGACACAATGGTGGCCTCTGTTTGGCGAGCGATCTCAGCCGCTTCTACCAATACTTTTGTTCTCCCGGTGTGGGAGATAAAAAAGAATAGATCGCCCACTCCGGCAGATGCGGCAAGCATTCGCTGCATCAGCGGATCTTCGTGGGTAAATACCGGAACGTTGAAACGGAAAAACTTGTGTTCAGCATCGCGCGCGACAGCGGCTGATGTGCCCAGTCCGAAAAAATACACCCGCCGCGCTTGTGCTATCTGGTCAACAGCCCGGGCGATGGCTTTCAACGGCAGTTCTTCTTTCGCCGTCATTAGTGCATTGATCGCGTTATCGAAGAGCTTGGTTGGGAACGTATTGATGTCGTCAGAGAACTCAACTGCCCGACTAACGTAGCGCACGCCGGAGGCCAAGGATGTCGCTAGCTGTAGTTTGAAATCTGGGAAACCCGTGGCGCCAAAGCGCTTACAAAAACGATTCACGCTGGGTTCGCTCACGCCTGCCGCGGCTGCGAGAGACGCAATGCTGGAACGCGTGGCTTCTTCCGGTGCGTTCAAAATGGCTTGTGCCACCTTCGCTTCGGACTTATTGAGCTCATTCAGCTGTCGCTGAATAACGGCCAGTAGATTGGGTTCGGACGTCATCACGCATTCCGCATTTGGTAAGAATATTACGAATGATGCCTCAGTTTTTGGGTGGAGGCACCGTAATTCTGAAATTTTATCGACAATATCTGTAATAAAACTAAAAAAATCAGGATTTTCAGGACAATTAAGTTGAATATTTGTAAATTTACTACATAATGAGTGAATCAAAGGGAGACGTTATGATTAACGTAGCAATCAACGGATTTGGTCGGATCGGTAGAAATATTCTTCGCGCGCTGAATGAGCGCCCCGATGTCGCTTCACGGCTTCGTGTTGTTGCCATTAACGACCTGGGAACTCCCGAAATCAACGCACACCTTCTTCAATTCGATACGACGCATGGTCGCTTTGGTGCCACCGTTGCGGTCGAAGATGGCGCACTCAACATTAACGGTGATCGCATAGCGGTGTTTGCTGAGCGTAATCCAGAAGACCTGCCTTGGGGTGATCTCAAAATTGACGTGGTGTTTGAATGCACCGGCATCTTCACGTCGCGAGACAAGGCATCGGCTCACTTGCGCGCCGGTGCTCGTAAAGTACTGATTTCGGCGCCTTCAGGCGACGCTGATGCGACCGTGGTTTACGGTGTGAATCAGGATGTGCTTACCGATGATGCGGTCATCGTTTCAAACGCGTCATGCACGACTAATTGCCTCGCGCCCATCGTTGCGCCGCTCCACGAGACCGTGGGCGTAGAGAACGGCTTGATGACCACGGTGCACGCTTACACGAACGATCAGAATTTGAGTGACGTTTACCACTCGGACCTTTACAGAGCGCGATCGGCTACACACAGCATGATCCCCACAAAGACAGGGGCAGCGGCAGCCATTGGCCTTGTTCTCCCTGAATTGAAAGGTCGGTTGGATGGGTTAGCCGTGCGCGTACCTACGATCAATGTTTCGCTCGTTGATTTGACCTTCACAGCGTCTCGCGACACAACGGTTGAGGAAATTAACGACATTCTGGCAGCAGCGGCGAAAGCAGACC
>NZIH01000034.1 GCA_002691565.1 Halieaceae bacterium | reverse complement strand
CATTGGGATGCGCTGGCAGATGTTGTGGATTTTTTGCTGGCGGCTGGGGTGCATGGGGTGATTTCCGGCGGCTCAACCGGCGAAAACTACACCCAAACAGTTGCCGAGCGCGTGGCGCTGGCGCAATTTGTGCAGGCGCGCATTAACCGGCGTTGCCCGTTTGTGGTGGGAACCGGCGCCATGCTGACTGATGAATCGCTGGCATTGGCGACGGCGGCGCGTGAGATGAAAGCCGATGCGATTTTGCTGGCCAGCCCGCCCTATGCGGTGCCGACAGACCGGGAAAATGCACTGAATGCACTGGCCATCGACAAGGCTGCTAATTTACCAATTATGCTGTATAATTATCCGCACCGTACCGGCACCTTTATGGGGCCGGAATTTCTTGACCGGGTTGGTCGGTCACGCAATTTTTGCGGCATCAAGGAAAGCTCTGGCGACATTAACCAGCTGCATCTGTTGGCGCGGGACTATCCGCATATTCAGCTTGGTTGCGGCATGGATGATCAGGCACTGGAATTTTTTGCCTGGGGTGCGCCGTTCTGGGTGTGTGGCGGATCCAATTTTTTGCCGGATGAACATATCGCGCTTTATGATGCCTGTGTTGGCCGCGGTGATTTTGCCACCGGACGCCGTATCATGTCGGCCATGTTGCCGCTGATGCGGGTGCTTGAACAGGGCGGTAAATTTATCCAGACAATCAAATATGGTGTTACGCTGAACGGTATTGAAGCTGGCGCGATGCGACGCCCGCTGACGGCGCTGAACAAGGATGAAAAACGTAGCCTTGAACAGGTTGTGCGGGTTCTCAAAACAACAATTGCGGCAATCACGGCGGAGGCATAGGCGATGGATCTGTTGACCAAAGATGAATATCAGGCAATCGCAGCCAGTCTCGAATTCCCCACCGAAGCCTTTATTGATGGCGGGTTCCGCCCGGCAAAATCAGGCCGAAGCTTTGCCTCGATCAATCCGGCAACGGGCGAACAGCTGGCGATGATTGCATCTTGCGGCGCTGATGATGTTGATCTGGCGGTGGAAAAGGCGCGTGAAGCCTTTGACGATGGCCGCTGGTCACGCCTGCACCCGACCGTCCGCAAAGATGTGCTGATTCGATTCAGCAAGCTGTTGTTGCGCCACCGCCATCAACTTGCGGTTCTGGAAAGCCTTGATAGCGGCAAAACCATTTATGATTGTGCCACTGTTGATATTCCGGAAACCATCCATTGTCTGAAATGGCATGCCGAGGCGATTGATAAAATTTATGATCAGGTCAGCCCGGCGTCCGATGATCATATGGCACTGCTTGTGCGTGAGCCGATTGGTGTTGTGGGACTTGCTTTGCCGTGGAATTTCCCGCTTTTGATGTTGGCCTGGAAGATTGGCCCGGCGCTGGCGGCTGGCTGTTCGGTGATTGTCAAACCGGCGATGGAAACCACGCTGACGGCGCTGCGCGTTGCCGAACTGGCCAGCGCCGCCGGGCTGCCACGTGGGGTGATGAATGTGCTGCCTGGTGACGGGCCGACGGTTGGCGAGCCGATTGGCCGGCATATAGATGTTGACCTTGTGTCATTCACTGGCTCAACCGAAACGGGCAAACGGTTTTTGACCTATGCTGCCCAATCTAATGCCAAGGAAATTGTGCTGGAAATGGGCGGCAAAAACCCGGCTATTGTGATGGATGATGCCGAGAATCTTGACCGCGTCGCCCAGCATATTGTGACCGGCGCGTTTTGGAATATGGGGCAGAATTGTTCGGCGACATCGCGGCTGTTCGTGCATAAACAGATCAAAGCTGATTTGCTGCAACGGATCAGCCACCATGCTGAACAATGGAATATAGGCGATCCGCTTGACCCTGAAACCCGCCTTGGTGCCTTGGTAAGCCGGGCACATTTTGACAAGGTGTGCGGCTATCTGGACAAAGCTGACAGCATTATTTTCGGTGGTAATGCGAAAAATGGATATGTCGATGCCACCCTCATCGAGCTGCCGGATAATGACCATCTGCTGGCGCGTGAAGAAATTTTTGGCCCGGTGCTGAGCGTCATTGAGGTGACCAGTCTGGATCAGGCAATCAGTCTGGCGAATGACACGCATTATGGATTATGTGCCGCGCTTTTCACCGCCAATGCGAAACGCGCGCTGCGCGGGGCGCGCCAGTTACGGGCTGGCACGGTAACGGTCAATTGTTTTGGTGAAGGCGATATTACAACGCCGTTTGGCGGGGTTAAACAATCCGGCTTTGGCGGGCGCGATAACGGCATTCACGCGCATGATCAATATACCCAGCTCAAGACCATCTGGGTTGATCTGGCTGATGATGCAGATGAGAGCGTGTCATGACACAGCGCATTGCCACCCATGTGCCGCAGCATCGCGGCCCGGCCGCGTGGAATGTTATTTTGGGAACACCGCCGGCACCGCGCATTGCCGAGCGTGATTGCAGCGCCGATTTTGTCATCATCGGCGCCGGCTTTGCCGGGCTTGCCGCGGCCCGTCGATTGACCCAATTGGCGCCGGATGCCAGCGTCGTCGTTCTTGATGCCGGCCGCATTGCCGAAGGCGCGGCTGGCCGCAATTCTGGTTTTATGATCGATCTGCCGCATGAATTGACGAGCGAGGACTATGCCGGTGCCGGCGACGATCAGGCGGTGATCAGCCTGAACCGACAGGCGCAGTCATTTGCCAAAGACGCGGTCGATGACTATGGCATCGATGGAAATTTTTTCGACCCGGCAGGCAAGATTAATGGTGCCGCCAGCCAGCATGCGCATGTGCATAACCAGAGCTATGCCAAACATCTGACGCATTTGGGTGAAACCTGGCAGATGCTCGACGCCAAACAAATGGCCGAGATCACCGGCAGCCAGCATTATCTGTCCGGCCTCTATACACCGGGAACGGTGATGCTACAGCCTGCCGGATTTGTCCGGGGCATGGCCGCCGGTCTGCAGCGCCAGAATGTGACGATTTATGAAGACACCCCGGTGACCGCATTACGCCGCGCCGCCCCCGGCTGGATTGTTGAAACGCCAAAAGCCACACTGACCGCCGGCAAAGTGATATTGACGGTGAATGGCCATCTACAAAGTTTTGGATTTGAGCAAAACCGGTTGATGCAGTTGTTCCTGTTTGCGGTGATGACCAAGGAATTATCAGCTGACGAATTGCGGTTGATCGGCGGGCAGCCGCGTTGGGGCGTCACCCCGTCAGACCCGATGGGCACAACCATGCGGCGTATTGACACCGGTCAGGGCGGCAACCGCATCATTGTGCGTACCTGTGCCAGTTTACGGCCCGGCATGAAAGCCAGCGCAGCCGATATGCGCCGCGCCGAAGCGGTGATGCGGCGAAAATTTGACCAGCGCTTTCCGCAGGCCGCCGGCATGCCGATGGATCATCGCTGGGCGGGTCATCTGTGTCTGAGCCTTAATGGTGTTGCGGTGATGCGTGAGCTGGATCAGAACCTGTTTTCNGGTTGTGTGCAAAATGGTCTTGGCACNGCGCGTGGCACCTTAACAGGCATTGCGGCGGCAGAGCTGGCCTGTGGCGANAGCAGCCCNATCACATCCTATTTNGCGGCAGAGGANAGGCCAAAGAAGCTGCCGCCACGACCCTTTCAGCAAATCGGTGCCAACAGTATTTTGCGGTTTCGCGAATGGCGTGCAAAGGATGATTAATGATCCGGCCGCCAGCATTTAATAATGCTGGTTCAGCTCGTCTGCTGGCGGAATTTCGCGTTCACGCCGGGCAATAAATTCCNGCAATGCCTCATCGATCGCACTGTCCAGCTTTGGTTCCTCATAATCNGCAAGCAGCTGNCGCGCATAGCTCAACGCCCGCCCGGTAATTTCAACCGACCCTTCGGCNGTCCATTGNTCAATTGAGTTATTGTCAAATAATTCGGGCATGAAAAAAGCCGACTGGAAATGTTCCAGCGTATGNGCGTGACCTAAATAATGCCCGCCCGGGCCAATNTCAGCGATCGCCGCCATAGCCGCGTCAAAATCATCCCATTTTGGCCCNTCGGCCATGCGATAGGCCATTGCGCATTGTTCGGCGTCGACAATAAATTTGGCAACGGAACAATGCATCCCAGCCTCGTTCCAGCCAGCCGAATGCCACATATANTGCGCCCCGGANTGAATCACCGCGGCAAGNGTGCTGGCACTTTCATANCCGGCCTGCGCGTCAAATGTTTTGGCACCGCCAAGCGTNTTCGAGGTGCGCCAGGGCACATCATAATAGCGTGCCATCTGGCCNATCATAAAATTCATNANGGNAATTTCCGGGGTGCCCGCCATCGGTGCNCCGGATTTCATTGATACGGTGGATAGAAANTGGCCATAAATCGCTGGCGCGCCTTTGCGGATCACCTGTGTATAGGCAAGCGCCGACAAGGCTTCGGCATTTAATTGGGCAACTGTGGCCGGGATGCTGGCCGGGGTGTTGGCACCGCCCAGCACAAAAGGCGAGCATAATACCGGCTGGTTGCGCCGGCAAAAGGCNCNCATCGCNCCCAGCATGGTNTCGTCCCAGACCAGCGGTGAATTGCCATTGCAATTACCGGTGGTGACGGCATGTGTTTCGATAAAATCATCGCCAAATAAAATGCCGCACATGGCCATCACATCTTCGGCGTTTTTCGGGCTNGTTGTCATGCCCATAAACATCTTGTCGGAATGTTTCATCGATGAATAGGTGATCCGCAAATGCCGCTGGCTGATCGGATGGTCATAGGGTTCAACGATATGATGCGCCGAGCTATGCAGCGCTGGCAACATATGGCTGAGCTTGTGAAACATNGCCAGATCATCAAGCGTCGGATTGCGCCGTTCATCATTCAGATCGCGCAAATAGGGCGCACCTGTCATCGGCACAAAAACCGCATGACGGCCGCCGAGCTTTACATTCTTTTTTGGGTCGCGGGCGTGATAGGTGAATTCTGCCGGAATCGTGGAAATTAATTCATCAATCAGGCCACGNTCCAGATACACACGCTCGTCAATGACTTTGGCACCCGCCCGNNGCCANTCNNCAAGCGCGATCGGGTCGCGGAANNCCNCNCCAATATTTTCCAGAATATGTTTTGATGCGGCATCNATACGTTCGACCGCGGCACCATCCATCACCTCGCAAAATGGNAAATTGCCAACAAGACCCGGCAGCATATCAAAATTCGGCGCGGTGCGCAGCGCNCGTCTGGCAGAACGNCCGCCTGATCTGGATGCTGGTTTTTTGTCCGTCTCATCCATGCCTGTGATTCCTCGCCATCACNCCTATGGTCGGCACACTTTTTAACGCGTGATGTCTGTTTACTAAGCCTGTTCATAATGCTGATTTCAAGCAAATTAGTGATCCGCCGGGAAGCCGGGTCGGCGCTGATGATGAAAGGCGTTGGGGCGGCGGCGATTTTAGTGTATCACTCTGNTTGTTTTTTTGCANNGCGCCACGGGTGCGGCGATTTATTGGAGTNNTTGTAATGCCAACGATTGTGAATAGCTGGAATGAGTGGGACCCATTAAAACATGTGATTGTCGGGCGNGCTGATGATTGCCATATTCCNCCCGANGAACCGGCGCTTGATGCGAAAGTGCCCGAAGACAGTGATATGCGTGGCCAGTGGGGGCGACGNCCNCAAGAAACAATTGATCGGGCAAATGAACTGCTGGACAATTTTGCGGCATTATTGGAAGCCCGCGGCATCACTGTTGATCGTCCGACACCTACTGATTTTTCGCTGCCAGCATCCACCCCGGATTTTCACACAGAAAGCCAGTTTGGCTGTATGCCGCCGCGTGATGTGCTGTTGACTGTTGGTCACGAAATTGTCGAAGCCACAATGTCATATCGCTGNCGCTGGTTTGAATATTTATGTTACCGGCCGTTGCTGCAAAAATANTGGGAAGATGACCCGCAATTCNGGCATGAGGCGGCGCCAAAACCACGGCTGACCGATGCTGATTATCACGCGGATTATNTGTCGGANAAAATTGGNGTGGAAAAGCGGCTGCAATGGACAGCGGAAAAATTCTTNGTCACAACCGAAGAAGAACCATTATTTGACGCTGCNGATGTGTTGCGTTTTGGCAAGGATCTGGTGGTGCAGCACGGTTTTACAACCAATCTTAAAGGCATTGAATGGATCCGGCGGCATTTTCCCGAGCATCGCGTGCATGCGGTGAATTTTCCGGGTGATCCCTATCCAATTCATATCGATGCCACCTTTACCCCATTGCGCCCCGGGCTGATTTTGAATAACCCGCAACGCCGGCTTCCCGACGAACAGCGCAAAATGTTCAATGATAATGGGTGGGACATTGTTGACGCGGCACAGCCAGCGCATAATTCACCGCCAGCGCTGTGCTATTCATCGGTCTGGCTTAGCATGAATGTTCTGGTGCTTGATCCGAAAACCGTCTGTGTGGAAAAATCTGAAGTCTATCAGGCCGAGCAGATGGACAAGTTGGGGATGAATGTGATCGAAGTTGAACTGCGCGATGCCTATGCCTTTGGCGGTGGACTGCATTGCTGTACCGCGGATGTCTATCGCGAGGGCGTTTGTGAGGATTATTTCCCAAAACTCGGTCAATCGGCGTAAACTTATCATTGCATCGCATCGCACCACACCACAAAAGGCAGATGGTCGTCGATAGGGGCTGATCATGCCGGGAAAAAAATAAGGGATAGAACCTATGTCGCAAGAACAAGTAAATGATTTTGGATTTGGCACACAAATTCGCAAAAGCCCTTTTTTTGATGCCACTGTGCGCTGGGGCGCAAAGGGGTTTTCAGTCTATAATCACATGTACATTCCGCGCGATTTTGGTGATCCCGAGCAGAATTTCTGGAATTTGGTTGAGACCGCGATTCTATGCGATGTGGCGGTTGAACGTCAGGTCGAAATAACCGGCCCGGACGCGGCAAAATTTGTCCAGTTGCTAACGCCGCGTGATTTATCATCAATGGCTGTCGGCCAGTGTAAATATGTCATCCTCACCAATCAGCATGGCGGCATTTTGAATGACCCGGTGATGCTGCGCCTCGACACAAACCATTTTTGGATATCGCTGGCCGACAGTGATGTGCTGTTCTGGGCACAGGGTGTGGCGTTCAATGCCGGCTATGATGTCACCATAACCGAACCGGATGTGTCGCCACTTCAATTACAGGGGCCGCAATCTGGCAAGATTATGCAAGCGCTGTTTGGGCCAGAGATTGCTGATTTAAAATATTACTATTGCTGTGCGTTACAGCTTGACGGCATCGATCTGATTGTGTCGCGCACTGGCTGGTCAAGCGAGCTTGGCTATGAATTATTTTTGCGCGATCATACAGATGGGGATCGGCTGTATGAGACGATTATGCAGGCAGGTCAGCCATTTGGTCTGCGCCCCGGTCACACCTCAACAATCCGCCGGATCGAGGGTGGAATGCTGTCCTATCATGCCGACATGGACATCAATACCAATCCGTTTGAACTGGGACTGGATCGTTTTATCGATCTCGATATGGATGCTGATTTTATTGGCAAAGATGCGCTGCGCCAGATCAAATCGGCCGGTGTGAAACGCCGCCAGATTGGTGTGGTGATTGATGGGCCACCACTCGCCCAGCCGAACACAAGATTTTGGCCATTATCGATTGCCGGTCAGTCAATTGGAAAG
>NZIH01000033.1 GCA_002691565.1 Halieaceae bacterium | reverse complement strand
GTGGCTCGGTTACTCGGTATACCGCTGTTAATTCACGAGCAAAACGCGGTCGCAGGGACAACGAATCGGCTCCTCGCGCGCCGCGCAGCTCGCGTTATGGCAGGTTTTGAGGGTGCCTTCGCGGCGGATATTGATGNCAGGGTNACGGGTAANCCACTGCGCGACGAACTGTGCGACACCACTGAGAAGGATTATCCGGCCGTTTCCTTCGATTCGTCGCGGCGTCTTCGTATCGCTATTCTCGGAGGCAGCCAGGGTGCTCTTGCATTGAANACGGGTTGTCCAGAGGCGTTTTCCAAATTATCTAAAGATGAACTCGCTTGCATTGAGNTTAAGCATCAGTGCGGAGCCGCACATGCGGATGTCACCCAGCAGGCATGGGCGCATATGGGTGCCAATCAGGCTGAAGTGATGCCCTTTGTCGATGACATGGCAGCGCTTTACCGATGGGCCGATGTTGCCATCTGTCGAGCTGGTGCATTGACCGTAAGTGAGTTGTCTGTAACGGGGACCCCCAGTGTGCTGGTGCCTTTGCCACAGGCGATCGATAACCACCAGATGAGAAACGCTGAGGCTCTGCATGCAGTCGGTGGCGCCATCATTGTTCCCCAAACAGAGTTGGCTAGTGATGTGGTTCCTACGTTCCTGTCCCGAGCACTGGCTGAAGCGTCAATGCTACGCCAAATGTCGAGTGATGCCCGAGGCTGGTCAAAGCCTCACGCGACTCACGATGTTGTAGCGATTGCAGAGGAGGTGGCTCGTGGCTGAAACCGTCCTCACGCGAGAACCCATGATGCGACGCATTCAGCGTATCCATTTTGTTGGTGTCGGCGGCTCAGGTATGAGCGGCATCGCCGAGGTGCTCGTGGGTCTTAACTACACCGTGTCCGGATCTGATATCGCCGAGAGCTCGTCGNTAACACGGTTAAAGGGGCTCGGAATCGAGGTGTCGATTGGTCATAAGGCCATCAATGTCGATGGAGCGGACGTGCTTGTGGTGTCATCTGCCATCAACGAGGCCAATCCCGAAGTAAAAGCGGCCAGAGAGCAACGTATACCGATTGTTCCAAGAGCCGAGATGCTGGCTGAGTTGATGCGTTACCGCTTTAGCATCGCGGTCGCAGGGACTCACGGTAAAACAACGACCACAAGCCTTATTGCATCTCTGATGGCAGAGGCTGGGTTGGATCCCACGTTTGTGATTGGTGGCGTGCTCAATAACTTGGGTACCAATGCGCAGTTAGGTGCGAGCGACTATTTGGTGGTCGAGGCGGATGAGAGTGATGCATCGTTCCTCCACCTGTTGCCCATGATGTCGGTGATCACGAACGTAGAGCCCGACCACATGGAGCATTACGAGGGCGACGTGCGGTCTTATCACCAGGCGTTNATCGAGTTCCTTCACAACCTACCTTTCTATGGGGTGGCGCTGGTGTGTCTCGACGATCCGGGCGTACGTGAACTCATACCCAGCATTACACGCCAGGTAGTGACATACGGTTTTGCGGACGATGCTGACTTCCGGCTTGAATCNCTGACTTTCTCTGGNACCGAGAGTCACTTCACAGTCAATCGAAAGGCACTGGGTGATGCATTANCCGTTAGTTTGCCTATGCCGGGTGTGCACAATGCNTTAAACGCCGCGGCGGCGGTCGCGGTGTGCTCGGAATTGGGAGTCAGTAGCGACGCTATCGTGCAAGGCCTCTCTAAATTTGAAGGCGTTGGACGCCGGTTCTCCATTCTTGGCGACATTACCTGGCAGGGCGGAAAGGCGTTGCTCGTGGATGACTACGGTCATCACCCAACGGAGCTCAAGGCCACGATTAACGCGGCTCGTGAAGCGTATCCCCAAAAGCGCCTGGTGATGGTATTTCAGCCGCATCGCTTCAGCCGCACACGTNATTGCTACGATGATTTTGTCGAGGTCCTCTCGACTGTGGATGGTCTCATTCTTCTCGAAGTCTATTCGGCAGGCGAGGAGGAAATTCCCGGTGCGGACAGCCGATCATTGGCACGCAGTATTCGTCAGGCCGGATGGGTCGATCCAGTGTTGTTAAGCGACAACGGTCAACTGCCGGCGCGCCTGACTAAGTTCCTCGACGATGGCGATGTGCTCATCATGCAGGGNGCAGGAAACATNGGCAGGCTNTCGAAGCTACTGTCGGNCGCAGAGTCGCTGGAGGTGTTGTCATGAATGCCGACCTCCAAAATATGAACGTGACGGTCTTGATGGGCGGCGACTCTGCTGAGCGCGAGATTTCGTTAAAGAGTGGCACTGCGGTAGCCGATGCACTTGAATCAGCCGGGGCCCGTGTTACGCGACTTGATACTGCCGCAAAAGGGTGGCACCGGGATCTGCCGGTGGAAACCTTCGTATTTAACCTGCTTCACGGCGTGGGTGGTGAGGATGGTCAGATTCAGGGGTTACTCGAGTCTCTCGGAGTTCACTATTCAGGGTCTGGAGTGCTGGGCAGTGCTTTGTGCATGGACAAAGCCAAAACCAAGCTTGTTTGGCAAAGCCTCGGGCTACCCACGCCCGACTTTCAGATTATTGATAACCGCAGCGACCTTGCGGCAGTGATCGATCGACTGGGCTCTGTGTTCGTCAAGCCCGTCTCCGAGGGATCGTCGGTCGGCATGTCCACGGCGACTGACGTGAGTTCACTTGAGCGCGCTTGGGTTAAAGCCGCGGAATCGGGTGTGGCCGTCATGGCGGAGACATTGGTTGACGGTGACGAATTTACGGTCGCCATTTTGCGTGGTCGCCCCTTGCCTCCGATAAAAATTACCCCGGCATCGGAGTTCTATGATTTTGATGCGAAGTATGTATCGGGTACCACTCAGTTCGAGTGTCCGGCACCGCTTAATGAGGAAGAGACTGCCGTACTTCAGGCTCTAGCGCTTGAGGCGTTCGACGCCTCTGGCGCCGAAATCTGGGGTCGGGTTGACCTTATGAGAGCCGCATCGGGGTGGCAACTGCTCGAGGTGAACACAGTTCCCGGTATGACCGAGCACAGTTTGGTACCCAAGGCCGCAGCGGCAGCAGGACTGTCGTTTACCGAACTCCTCATGGAAATCTACCTGGGATCAATGGAGGTGCGACATGGCGCGTGATGTCTCACGAGCTCAGAAGGCACTCGCTGTCAGCCGGTGGCAGCGTTTTGTTCGCAGCGTGAAGCGCATTGTGACAGCCGTTTCACTGATAACCATGGCGGGGCTCCTAGGTTTTGCCACCAAGCTTGCGGCGGATAGGCCGGTTGAGGCGATTGCGATTACCGGCGAGATGCGCCATATCGATCGACGTGATCTCGAGAGCGTCATCGCACCCCGAGTAGAGAACGGATTTCTGCTGACTGACCTCACGTCCATTCGCGAGGATATCGAGTCATTGCCCTGGGTGTATGACGCCAATGTGCGCCGAGAATGGCCAGGGACGATCAGAGTACACGTGACAGAAGAGCAGCCAATTGCGCGCTGGGGCGACGCCGCTTACATCAATCACCACGGTTTCATTTTCGAGGGTGAATTTTTGACGCGATATGCAGAGCTCCCATTGCTCTGGAGTGAGCAACATAAACCCCCCGTTCTGATTGAGCACTTCAAATTGTTCCAGATGTTGCTCATGCCACACGGCTTGGCAGTGGCCGCACTGAATGAGGACCGTCTGGGTCAGGTGAGTGCTGAGCTGACCGACGGCACCGAGGTGCAATTTGGAGATAAGGATTTTGCACAACGCGTGCGTCGTTTCGTCGCCTTGCTGGAAAGTGAGGATGCCGCTAATTCGATTGCGCGTATTGATTTTCGTTACGAGCGCGGCGCAGCTGTTTTGCGTCGGGAACAGGGTTTTGCAGTGACCAAAGTAGCGCGGGAGCGGGGAGGTCGGTAATGGCAGCAAATGAAGAGAAGCGGATGATCGTCGGACTGGATATCGGTACGTCCAAGGTGGTTGCCGTGGTTGGTGAAATCGACACCGATGGCACCATCGACATCGTGGGCATCGGTTCGCACCCGTCTAAAGGTCTAAAGAAAGGGGTTGTCGTCAATATTGAATCGACGGTCAACGCCATTCAGCGAGCGGTTGAAGAAGCCGAGTTGATGGCTGGTTGCCAGATCCACTCAGTCTATGTGGGTATTGCTGGAAATCATATTCGGTCAATGAACTCGCACGGTATTGTTGCCATTAAAGATCGTGAGGTTGAGCGCGCAGATATCGACCGCGTAATCGACGCAGCGCAGGCAGTAGCCATCCCGGCCGATCAGAAAATTCTTCACGTGCTCCCACAGGAGTACGTGATCGACAACCAGGGGGGTATCAAGGAGCCACTGGGTATGTCAGGCGTTCGCCTGGAGGCGAAAGTGCACCTTGTGACCTGCGCCGAAACGGCGGCACAAAACATCGAGAAGTGTGTTCAGCGGTGTGGCCTCGAGGTCGATGCCATTGTTCTGGAACAGTTGGCGTCGAGTTACTCAGTCATTACCGATGACGAGCGCGATCTCGGGGTGTGCATGGTCGATATTGGTGGCGGCACGTCTGATATCGCCATTTTCACCGAGGGCTCGATTAGACATACAGGTGTGATTCCCATTGCCGGTGATCAAGTGACCAGCGACATCGCAATGGCGCTTCGCACGCCCACGCAACACGCTGAGGAAATCAAAATTCGTTATGCCTGTGCGCTTGCCCAGCTAACCGGCCCCGATGAGACCATCAAGGTTCCCAGTGTGGGCGACCGTCCTCCACGCGATCTGTCGCGCCAGTCGTTAGCTGAAGTGGTAGAGCCACGTTACGACGAGCTGTTCACCTTGATTCAGGGCGAGGTCCGTCGCTCAGGGTTCGAGGAGCTAATACCCGCGGGTGTTGTGTTAACGGGTGGCACCTCAAAGATGGAGGGCGTTGTGGAACTCGCTGAAGAGATCTTCCACATGCCCGTCCGTGTGGGCGCACCTCAGTACACGCGAGGTATGCACGACATTATTCGAAACCCGATCTATGCAACGGCTGTGGGCCTGTTGCTGTCGGGTGCAAAAGAACTTCACGACGGTGCGCAGCTCGCTGCGGGCCGTCAGAAGGCCAGCAGCATGCTGGGTGGGTTGCGCAATTGGTTTGGTAGCAACTTTTGATTTATAGGGGAAAGCCGGGAAACCGGATATTTTCAAACGGGGAGAAAGACTATGTTTGAACTAGTAGACAATGCGCCGCAAAACGCGGTTATCAAAGTGATCGGTGTTGGCGGCGGTGGCGGTAACGCGGTGCGTCATATGATCGAGCACGATATCGAGGGCGTGGACTTCATCTGCGCGAACACCGACTCGCAGGCACTTGCAGACATCGACTCGAAGACGGTACTGCAATTGGGTAACTCGATTACCAAGGGTCTCGGTGCGGGTGCAAATCCAGAGATTGGCCGGGCTGCCGCGTTGGAAGATCGTGACCGCATTGCCGAGGCTTTATACGGCGCGGATATGGTATTCGTTACCGCTGGTATGGGCGGTGGTACGGGAACCGGTGGTGCGCCGATCGTTGCTGAGGTCGCCCGCGATATGGGGATTCTTACCGTGGCGGTTGTGACCCGTCCCTTTAGCTTTGAGGGACGAAAGCGTCTTTCAATAGCCGAGGATGGCCTGAATGAGTTGGAGCAGCATGTCGACTCACTCATCACTGTCCCCAACGAGAAATTACTCGAGGTCATGGGTAGTAGCACAAGCTTGCTCGATGCGTTCAAGGAGGCGAATGACGTGCTGTTTGGCGCCGTGCAGGGCATTGCAGACCTCATTATCCGTCCGGGCATGATCAACGTTGACTTCGCGGACGTGAAAACAGTCATGTCGGAAATGGGCTCAGCTATGATGGGTACGGGTACGGCAACTGGCGAAGGTCGAGCACGCGAGGCGGCAGAACGCGCTATCAACAGCCCGCTATTGGATGATATTGATCTCAGCGGTGCGAAAGGGTTGTTGGTTAATATCACGGCGGGACTTGACCTTTCGTTGGGTGAGTTCTCTGAAGTCGGTGAGGCCATTGAAGAAATTGCCTGTGATGACGCCACCGTTGTGATCGGTACCGTCATTGATCCGACCATGACCGATGAGCTCAAGGTGACCGTCGTGGCCACGGGTTTAGGAGTTGAACAGAGCCGTCCTGTCCTGAAAAAGGTAGAGCCTGTCGCGCCTATGCGTGCAGCAGCATCGACGACACCCGTGTATGAAGGGTATGATCTGCCTCCCGCCAAGCGTCAACGCGTGGCTGCGGGTGGACAAGCGGTTGCGGTAGAGGAAAGTAGCGAAGAGGGATATTTCGATATTCCCGCGTTTTTGCGTCGTCAAGCTGACTAAGCGTGCGTTGCAAGACAGCCGGAAGAGAGGATTTTGCTCTCCGGGCGACTGCCCTCTGAAAAAGGCAAAGGAATGATACGACAACGAACATTACGAAACTCGATCAAGGCGACTGGCGTCGGCTTGCATACAGGCGAGAAGGTGTTGCTGACACTTTCACCGGCGCCCGTGGATACGGGCATCGTATTTCGTCGCACTGACCTGAACCCCGCAGCCGAGATCCCCGCTCGTGCTGACTTGGTTGGTGAGACGACGTTGTCGACCTGCCTCATTCATGGAGACGCTCGCGTCTCCACGATCGAACACCTACTGTCTGCTATGGCAGGGTTGGGTGTAGATAATGCGTACGTGGACGTGACCGCCCCTGAAATCCCCATCATGGACGGTAGTGCAGCGCCTTTTGTATTCCTGCTTCAGAGTGCTGGTATTGTTGAGCAATACGCGGCTAAAAAGTTCATTCGCGTAAAGCGAGAAGTCACGGTCACTGACGGTGACAAGACGGCGACCTTCCTCCCCATGGAAGGTTTTAAGATATCGTTTGGTATTGATTTTGATCATCCTGTTTTTAAGCACCGTGCAGCCACTGCGGAAATCGACTTTTCAACAACGTCTTTCGTGCGTGAAGTCAGTCGTGCACGTACCTTTGGTTTTGTGGAGGAGATTGAATATCTGCGATCCAAAGGGCTTGCCCGTGGTGGGAGCATGGATAACGCCATTGTGATAGATGATTACAAAGTGCTTAACAATGGGGGCCTTCGATACGACGACGAGTTCGTTAAGCACAAGGTGCTCGACGCCATTGGTGACTTGTACCTGCTGGGATACAGCCTCATTGGCGAGTATCGGGCGTTCAAGTCTGGACATGCGCTGAACAACTTGGCGCTGCGCACCTTAATTGCCGATAAGGAAGCCTGGGAGATGGTGACCTTCGAGGACATCGAGGACGCGCCAATTTCCTATCAGCAGCCTTTCCTTACTTACGCTCCCACCTAATCGNGCGCTAGTTCACAGTCGTCACATCTTCGCTTTCCCAGGGCTTGTAACTCTGGCATAGTGGCGCGATCNAAAAAGACGCTCGCAACACCCGTGAAATTCATTCTGATCAACAATGAGGGACCTTCTAAAACCGTTGAAATTGGACGGTGGACCCGCGTTGTTGTCTCGGCGTTTTTAATCGGCCTGCCTGTATCGCTTGCGGGACTCAGTTATGAGTTCGGTATGAAGAAGGGCGTTGCCCGAGCCCAGGCTGCCGAGGAGACCTTGGCTGCCGAAGAAGCACGTGAGCGTGCCGAGGCCCTGGCTGATATGGCGGTAGAGGCCGAACGTCGCCTTGAGTCCATGACGCTGCTACTTGCTGAACTCCAGAGTCGTGTAACGCGGCTAGACGCGGTTGGTATGAACCTGACCCAGAGCGCAGGTCTCGAGCCAGGCGAATTTAACTTTGATATGGCGCCTGCACTGGGTGGTCCTTTGATGACCTCGCAGGAAGATGCGCGGGAGCTCATCCCAGCGCTAGAAGGCGAGCTGTTTGCTCTGAGTACAGCGCTTGATGATCGCGAAGTGCAGCTCGATATTTTGTCTGAGCTCATTNAGGGCGAACAAGTGAAGAGCGATGCGACACCGTCAGGCCGCCCCATTTTGTCGGGATGGTTGTCGTCGCGTTACGGGACGCGCATTGATCCGTTTAGCGGTAAGAAGGCGTGGCACGAAGGTGTCGATTTTGCCGGGAAAGCGGGTGCTGATATTGTCGCTGTGGCCAGCGGGGTTGTTAGCTGGAGCGGTGAGCGTTACGGCTATGGCAAAATGGTTGAAGTTGCGCACGGTGATGGCGTCATTACCCGTTANGCGCANAATCAAGAGAATCTCGTCAAAGTGGGTGACATGGTNCGTCGCGGTGACGTCGTCGCTCTCATGGGAAACAGTGGTCGATCCACGGGTCCACACGTTCACTTTGAAGTTCATAAAAACGGCCGTCCGGTCGACCCTGCCAGTTATTTACGGCGCACGCCTAACTAAGGTCGCTCATGATCTCCGGTGATGTTCACCGATTCCATTGAAGGCGCAGACTGCGCAAGACCCTAACACTGACTATTGGAAACACCATGGCAAATCCGCTGAAAATGATATTCGGCTCGCGAAACGATCGTGTTTTGCGGCGGATCAAAAAAACAGTCAAAAAGATCAACGCGCTTGAAGAAGACATGCAGGCGCTCGACAACGACGCACTGCGCGCAAGGACTCAAGAGTTTCGCGATCGCTATCAGGCGGGTGAGTCGCTCGATGACCTGCTACCGGAAGCGTTTGCCCTTGTCCGCGAAGGTGGCGTCCGCGCCATGGGCATGCGCCATTTTGACGTTCAGTTAATCGGTGGCGTTGTACTGCACGAGGGTAACGTTGCAGAGATGCGAACCGGTGAAGGTAAAACGCTCGTCGCCACGCTGCCCGCGTATCTTAACGCCCTATCTGGCAACAGCGTTCACCTGATTACCGTTAACGATTACCTAGCGTCGCGTGATGCCGCGTGGATGGGCAAGCTCTACAATTTCCTTGGCCTCGAGGTCGGTGTTGTCAAAGCGGGTCAGTCGCAAGAGGAAAAGCGTGCCGCTTACTCGGCGGACATCGTTTACGGCACTAACAATGAGTTCGGCTTCGATTACCTCCGCGACAACATGGCCTTCAGCATGGCGGACAAGATGCAAGGGCAACTGGCCTTTGCCATTGTTGACGAGGTGGACTCGATTCTTATTGATGAAGCGCGGACGCCACTGATTATCTCGGGTGCGGCTGAAGATAGCTCCGAGCTCTATCGCAAGATCAATAAACTCATCCCCAAGCTCTCGCCTCGCAGTGGTGAAGAAGCTGAGGATGGTGATTTTGTCATTGACGAGAAACAGCGAACGGTTGAGCTGACCGAAGATGGACACGAGCAGATAGAGACCATGTTGATTGATGAGGGTCTGCTCGCATCCGATGATTCGCTCTACGCGTCAACGAACTTAGGCTTGTTACACCACGTGAATGCCGCGCTTCGCGCTCACAATCTGTTCAACCGCAACGTTGAGTACATTGTACAAAACGGACAGGTGGTATTGATTGACGAGCATACGGGCCGGACCATGCCCGGGCGCCGCCTGTCCGAGGGCCTGCATCAGGCCATCGAAGCCAAGGAGAATGTGAATATTCAGGCCGAGAGCCAGACGATGGCCTCGACGACCTTCCAGAACTACTTCCGCCTTTACGATAAGCTAAGTGGTATGACGGGCACGGCAGATACCGAAGCGTTCGAGTTCCGACAGATTTATGGCCTCGAGTGTGTGGTTATCCCCACCAATATCCCGATGAAGCGTAAGGACATGAATGATTTGGTCTTCATGTCGCAAGAGGAAAAACTCGAAGCGATCGTCGAAGAGACCCGACGTATTATCGAGAACAAGGCGCCCGTCTTGGTGGGTACTGCCTCAGTTGAGACCTCTGAGGAGCTNTCGGACTACTTCAAGAAGGCAGGCATTGAGCACAAGGTGCTGAACGCTAAATACCACGAACAGGAAGCGGAAATTATTGCGCAGGCTGGCCGTCCGGGTGTGGTCACCATCGCAACCAATATGGCGGGTCGTGGAACCGATATTGTGCTGGGCGGAAANCTTGAAGCCGAGCTCTCGGGAATCGAGGACGAGGCGGCAAAAGAGGCAGCGAGGGCAGCCTGGGAGGAGCGACATCAAGCGGTGCTCGATGCGGGTGGNCTTCACATTGTGGGTACCGAGCGTCACGAGTCTCGACGCATTGATAACCAGCTTCGCGGACGCGCAGGTCGACAGGGTGATCCCGGTGCATCGCGCTTTTATATTTCGCTCGACGACAATTTAATGCGGATCTTCATGGGCAACATGGCCGGCATCATGCAAAAAGTAGGCATGGAGCGAGGCGAGGCCATTGAGAGTGGCATGGTGACCAACTCAATTGAGCGGGCACAGCGCAAGGTTGAGGGACGCAACTTTGATATTCGTAAGCAGCTACTTGAGTACGATGATGTCGCCAATGATCAGCGCCAGATTATCTACTCACAGCGTGACCAACTGCTGGATGGGGATGACGTTGCGGAAATGATCACCAATATTCGTGCTGATGTGATTCACAGCGGCATCGATCGATTTATTCCGCCGATGAGTGTGGAGGAGCAATGGGATATTTCGGGTCTTGAGCAATACCTCAAAACCGAATTTGCTCAGGAACTTCCCNTGGCTAGCTGGCTGGAAGAAGACACTAATCTGCATGAGGAGACGCTGCGCGAGCGTATTATCGGATCGGTGCAATCCACCTACGATGAAAAAGGCTCGCTCATCGGCGATGCCATGCGTCAGATCGAAAAGCAGGTCATGCTNCAGGTGCTGGATGGGCTGTGGAAAGATCATCTTCAAACCATGGATCAGCTCCGACAGGGCATTCATTTGCGAGCCTATGCCAACAAGAACCCCAAGCAGGAGTACAAGCGCGAGGCCTTTGAATTGTTCGAGGCGTTGCTTGAGCGCTTGAAGCAAGAGGTGGTGCGTATCTTGAGCCACCTTCAGATCAAGCGACNGGACGAGGCTGAGCTGATTGAGCAAAAGCGTCGTGAGGAAGCGGAGCGACAGCAGTTGGCCTTCCAGCATGCGCAGGCTTCGGCATTACCGGAAGCTGAGCAGGAGTCCGCCCAGCAGGTGGAGGCGCCACAGCAACCGATGGTGCGAGATACGCCCAAGGTGGGCCGCAATGATCCGTGTCCCTGTGGCAGTGGTAAGAAATACAAGCAGTGTTGTGGAGCGCTTAATTAGGTATGAGCGAGTTTTCTATCCCGGGCGTTCGGCTCGGGGTTGCGCAAGCCGGCATTAAATACGAAGGCCGTGATGATCTGACGCTGATTGAGATCGCCGAGGGGAGTTCAACGGCGGCGGTCTTTACCCTAAATGCGTTTCGCGCGGCACCTGTTGTCGTCGCTGAGCGGAACAACGCNGGTCATGATGCGCAGTACATTCTCATTAATTCAGGCAATGCTAATGCAGGCACTGGAACGCCAGGTATGGACGCCTGTGAGGCGAGCTGCGCAGCAGTCGGAAAGCTGACAGGCGACGCCCTTGATCGCGTCTTGCCTTTTTCCACTGGTGTGATTGGGGAGTTATTGCCGGTAGCGAGGATTGAAGCTGCGCTACCTCAAGCGATCGCTAACTTGTCTGAAACCAATTGGACTCGTGCTGCGCGAGCCATAATGACCACGGATACCCGCCCGAAGCTGCGCGTCAAATCAGTTGAGGTCAATGGACAGTCATGCCGCATTATGGGTATGAGCAAGGGGTCGGGGATGATTCAGCCCAATATGGCGACCATGCTCGGTTTTATTGCAACCAATGCCTCTATTCCTCCGGTGATGCTCGATGGGATGCTACGTGCCGCCGTTAATGTCAGCTTTAACCGCATTACAGTCGATGGCGATACTAGTACGAACGATGCGGTAACCCTAACAGCGACGGCACAGTCTGACTTTGTTGTTTCTGCGACCACTGCAGACGCGGCGCAGGCCTTTCAGTCAGCGCTGACTGAGCTGGCGATCGAGTTAGCACAGGACATCGTGCGCGATGGTGAGGGGGCAACCAAGTTTGTTGCTATTGAGGTGTCGGGTGCAAGAGCGGTCGCGGAGGCTGATTTGGTGGCGCGAACGGTAGCTCACTCGCCTTTGGTGAAAACAGCGTTGTTTGCCTCAGACCCCAATTGGGGTCGCATCCTCGCTGCGATTGGACGCG
This sequence comes from Halieaceae bacterium, assembly GCA_002691565.1. Classification (GTDB taxonomy): domain Bacteria; phylum Pseudomonadota; class Gammaproteobacteria; order Pseudomonadales; family Halieaceae; genus Luminiphilus. The sequence goes on along the minus strand of NZIH01000033.1, from coordinate 44,603 downwards.
CTGGGGTAGAGAACTTGGATGTTGAGGCGGTCTCTCTTTCCATCAATGGGGTATTGATTGCCGAGAACGGTGCGCGCGCCGCGCGCTATACCGAGCAGGCCGGCGTTGCTGCCATGGCACCTGAGGATTTGCTCATCTCGATTGACCTCGCTCGTGGCAGCGAGACCGCCACGATCTGGACCACTGATTTTTCCTATGACTACGTCAAGATAAACGCCGAGTATCGCACCTAATGGGAAGTCGCATTCATGTGGCCGTCGGTGTACTCATCGATGCAAGAGGTTGTGTGCTTCTTACTCGGCGCCTGAAAGGCACGCATCTTGCCGGTTACTGGGAGTTCCCGGGTGGGAAGGTAGAGGAAGGTGAGTCGGTGGACACGGCCCTAGCGCGTGAGCTTGAAGAGGAGCTTGGGACGCGAATCGGCGACACGTCCCCACTCCTGACAGTCACTCATGACTACGGTGAAAAGCAGGTATTGCTTGATGTGCATCGCGTGAAGGAGTGGGAAGGCGAGCCCCATGGTGCAGAGGGGCAGCCCTTAGCCTGGGTGGATGCCAGTTCGCTCGATGACTTTCAGGTGCCCGAAGCGAACGCTGAGATTATGACTAGGGTGAAAGCACTCCTAGTCTGAGGTGGTGGCCTTTAACAGTAAGTCCTCATGCAATGCCTCAACACGCTCATAAAGCTCTTCCAGACTCGTATCATTCATGATTGAGGCGTCAGCGCGCGATAGGCGTGTCTGTCGGTCCAGCTGCGCTGCCATGATTTGTTTTACTAGAGCCTCGCTATTGTCATCGCGCGCCATGGTCCGTTTTAACTGTACCTCTTCAGGCACATCGACCACGACCACATAGTCTGCCAATGTGTTTTGCCCTGATTCAAGCAGCAGTGGCGATGAAAGAACCACGTAGGGAGAAGAGGCTTCACTAAGTTGGCGTATGATTTCATCGCGAATGCGGGGATGCGTGATTTCCTCGAGTACTTTTCGTTCGTTGTGATTATCAAAGACGATTTTTCTAAGGGCGGCACGGTCGAGACCACCGTTAGCAAGCAGTACATCCATACCAAAGTGCTCAGTAATAGCCGCAAGCCCGCTGGTGCCGGGTTCAACTACCACACGAGCAACTTTATCCGCGTCGACTACTGTGATGCCGAGCGTCTCGAGATAATCGGTCACCGCAGATTTGCCGCTGCCGATACCTCCTGTGATGCCGACCACCAACATGNCCCTAGGCTCCCGTCACCCAAGTGAGCAGGACATTGGGGTAGAACAAATGAATGAGCCCCGCACCCGCGAGAAACGGCCCAAAGGGCATGGGAGTTTCGCGATCCTGCTTGCCAGTGGCGATTAAAGCCATGCCCAGAACAGCGCCGACAACGGACGACAGTAAAACGATGGTAGGCAGTGCCGCCAAACCAAACCAGGCACCTAAAGCTGCTAGTAACTTGAAGTCCCCNTAGCCCATGCCTTCCTTACCCGTGATGATTTTGAAAAGCCAAAAGACCGTCCATAGGCAAAGGTAACCAAAGACGGCACCGAGGACAGCGCTTTGGAGAGATACGAAGGTGTTATCAATATTGAGAAGCAGGCCGGCCCAAAGCAGGGGTAGCGTTAGGCTGTCTGGCAGTAGCTGGTGATCAAGGTCAATTGCGGTCAGGACCACCAGTGCCGCGGTGAGCAGCATGGCGCCGGCCAAAGCGTTGCTGACCCCAAACTGAACACCGCAAAGGACCCAAAGTAGGGCCGTTAAAGCCTCGACCAATGGGTAGCGAGCCGAAATGGGGGTTTCACATGAAGCGCATTTTCCACGCAGTACCAAATAGCTGATGATAGGAATATTCTGTGTCGGCTTAATGTCTGCGTTGCAGTGAGGGCAGTGTGATCCCGGGTACGCAAGTGAGAGTCTTTCTTCGTTCAATGGGGACTCTCCACTGTATTCGGCATAGTCACGTTGCCACTGCGATTCCATTTTCTTGGGTAGCCGATGAATGACGACGTTCAGAAAGCTGCCGACAACGAGACCCAGTACGGCGAGAGAGATGCTTAATCCAGGTTGAGCTCGAATGAGTTCTTCTAACGGGTCCATTAGGCGAGGCTACAGCATTAGCGCGTGGTTTTTAAACTCTAGGCGCCGAAAGTGAAGTGTCGGTTCAGTATATCCACTAGGCTCTTTGCAACCTCGAGTGACCAATTGCCATGCCGCTTCATAGGCATACCCCACCGGGGCGCCATTAACCATCATTGACTGATAACTTGGATCTGCCGAATTTTGGCTATCGACTACAGCGGCCATCCTCATCATGGATTCTTTGAATTGATCCTCGGTAATCACACCGTGATGCAGCCAGTTGGCGATGTGCTGACTGGAAATTCTGAGTGTTGCTCGGTCTTCCATTAGTCCGACGTTGTTGATGTCGGGTACTTTTGAGCAGCCCACACCGTGATCAACCCACCTAACGACATAGCCCAGCATGCCCTGCACGTTGTTATCGAGCTCGCGCTGGATTTCCTCGGCTGATAACGTGCTGCAGTCGCGCAATGGAATCGTGAGTATGTCATCTACGCTTCGACGCTCGGTTCCTTCAAGCTCGGCTTGAATCTCGCTGACTGATACATCGTGGTAGTGCGTCGCGTGAAGCGTTGCGGCAGTGGGTGAGGGTACCCAGGCACAGTTGGCGCCCGCTTTGGGGTGCCCCAGTTTGGTGTCGATCATGGCTTGCATGAGATCGGGCATGGCCCACATGCCTTTACCGATCTGCGCTTTACCGCGGAGACCGCAGTTAAGACCGGTGTCGACGTTCCAGTCCTCGTAGGCATTGATCCAGAGCTCGCCCTTCATGGCCGTTTTAGCGACCATGGGACCGGCTTCCATGCTGGTGTGGATTTCGTCACCGGTACGATCAAGGAATCCCGTGTTGATGAACACCACACGTTCGGAGGCGCGGCGGATGCATTCCGCAAGGTTCACGGTTGTGCGACGCTCCTCATCCATAATGCCTACTTTGAGGGTGTTGCGTGGCAGGCCAAAGGCGTCCTCAACCGCGGCAAACAGGTCGACCGTCATGCTGACTTCGTCGGGTCCGTGCATCTTCGGCTTCACGATGTACATGGAGCCGGTGCGGGAGTTGCCGCCTTTACTGGTGCCTCTGAGGTCGTGAAGCGAGCAAGCTGTAGTGAACAGCGCATCCATGATGCCCTCGAAGATTTCGTTGCCCTCGCTATCTAAGATCGCTGGGTTGGTCATCAAATGCCCGACGTTACGCACGAACATAAGGCTGCGGCCGGGTAGACTGAAGCTCTCCCCGTTGGGTGATGTGAACTCACGGTCGGCATTGAGGCTTCGCGTCAGTGTTTGGCCGCCTTTGNTGAAGCTTTCGCTCAAGTCACCACGCATTAAACCCAGCCAGTTGCGGTAAACAACGGTCTTGTCTTCAGCGTCCACCGCTGCGACCGAGTCTTCACAGTCCTGTATGGTCGTAAGTGCAGATTCGAGGCAAATGTCTTTGACACCTGCGGCATCGGTACTTCCTACTGAATGTTCGCGGTCAAATTGTATCTCCGCATGCAGTCCATTGTGCTTAAGCAGAACACCGCATGGATCATCTGCATCCCCGGTGAAGCCAACAAATTGATTTGGCGCCGCAAGCATGCTCAAGCTACCGTCAATCTGATTGANCAGNAGACTGCCATCAACAATGGTGTAGTGGGCAGCCTGCTTGTGACTGCCCNGATTCAGTGGAAAGTGTGCATCAAGAAAGTCGCGCGCCCACTCGATGACCTTGTGACCACGAACTGGGTTGTACGCGCCGGCGCGGACGGCGCCGTCTTCCTCGGAAATGACATCAGTGCCATAGAGTGCATCATACAGAGAGCCCCAACGCGCGTTGGCCGCGTTGAGTGCGTATCGCGCGTTCATTACAGGCACGACCAGCTGCGGTCCTGCGATCTCCGCAATCTCAGGGTCTACATTTTGGGTTGCGATCTTGAAGGGCGCGGGCTGTGGTAGCAGGTAACCAATGTCCTCGAGCATGGCCTTATAGGCCGAGCGGTCATAATCTGCACCCGGATTGGCTTTATGCCAGGCGCTAATTTTGGTCTGCATTTCATCGCGTATGGCGAGAAGCGCTCGATTGCGCGGTGTGAAGGTCTTGACGATATCCGCGAGAGCCTTCCAAAAAGCAGCGGCTTCTACGCCCGTGCCAGGCAGTATCTCGCTTTCAAGAAGTGCGTGGATTTCCNGATCGACGTGAAGTCCCGCGCATTCGATACGTGCTGACATGATTTGCTCCCAATAAAGTCGGTGTATTAACGAATCGCCATTCTCGTTTGGTTGTTACGTCCAGTGGAAGCGGACTGATTTATGACCATCATAAATAATAGTGATGGCGGTACATAAAAAAATTTTAATGAGTGATAGTTGCTAGCTTGCGGCTTGGAATCCCCGACATGACACGCAGAATATCCTCGAATAGGGGAACGTGAACATCGGCATCAATTTGCGCAGTGGTTATAAAATTGGGGAAGGTGTGAATTCGAAGGAGTTTGAGATCGCCAGATTTGGTGAGCAAGGTATCGAGCGCAAGCACAGCAAAGGCGCAATCCGCAGAGGCCGCCCGCACCTCTATCAGCAACTCTGTCATCTCACCTGCTAGTGACGCNGCGGCTTCGTCCAGGGCTGCCGCGTGTGGTGTTTGGCTACCCNGGACTAATTTAATGTNGGAGCCAGGCTCACGGTAGTTGCGGTTGTCTACCTGAGAGGCATGGCTTGCGTCGTTAGGCGCATATGTCGCGCCATGAATAAAGACCACGCTCTCTTCGAATAGCATTACTTTATTGGCGATGACGACCANATAGAGGCGTGCGGTAAACTTNTGTTGGTCAATGAGTACAAGTTCATCAACGGCTTTTTGCAGGAGGTGCCCGCTGGGTAGTGTTGCNACGGCCATAATGGGTGTCGGTAGGCACAGTGTCTTGTCGGTGGTGCCGCGGAATTGGCTGCGAATAAACCAGAGATCGTCGGCCTTGTGCGGCCCAGCNAGNGCCTCTTTAACCGAGGCGAAGGTCTTGGGNATACGGTGAGTCAGTCCCAGATCTGTCATTTTGGCCGCTACCTTACCTGCATCGGCCAGGGGGTTGAGTACATTGCGTCCGACCGTTTGAAAGCAGGGTCCTGACCAACCGCTGGGGGCGGCCGGTTGGGGTTTGTTACCGTAGCTATCCCAATAGCTCACATGTGCTGCTGGGAAATGATTATCACGAGCTTTCAATGTTTTTACCGCACGCTGCCACAAGACATNGGCTCGATTCGCGACCACCCTTAGGCTTTCACCTTGATTCCCTGCAGACTCTGTCATAGCCGCTGGCTGTGGTGTCTCTTCTGCCTTGGCAGTGGCAGATGTACTTTCAGGGCTNAGCTCACTAGCGCCGCGTGCGGCAGTTGAATTCGATGGCGCATTGAATGCCACAGACGGCAGCGCCTTGTCTTTGTCGAACATTTCCCGCGTGTTGTGGTGCCGAAACCACAGGTTGAAGGCCCATTTCTCGCCTGCTTCCACGGGCATGCCCGCATGCAAGCTCAGCGGGTGTGGCCCGCTAATATCTTCCGTCGTGTTATGAAAGATCACCATGCGCCCNGGAGACGCGGGCACCGTTATGCCCAACTTTGGAAACTGNGTCGCGCCACCACCCTCGACTTTGTTGAGGTAAACCAGGGCGGTAACCAGCCGCTGACCACCCCACTGAGCCGCTTTCTGACCACGAGCCAGTGAGAGGTTGAAGGCATCAAAATGCGGACGATATTCCTGTTCGGGGCCGTAATGGATAATTTGCATCGATTCGGCATTTTCAAGTGGTAGACCAACAATGTCAGCAATTCGCTCGCCTATCGATTTGACGACATCATCTTCATCGTACTTTAGCCAGTGGTTCGAGCCGGTTCGCCCCTCACTGGGTTTAAAGCCCTCATCAAGCACGACCCCAGCGCGTTTGATATGCGGTTTGGCCAATTCAATGAGGTAGGCACACTCGATGGGTGAAATGACGTTATTGCGGACAGCGACGAGGGGCTCGCTGGAGATGATCTCAGCGCTCTCATACTCATTTTTCAACTGAATCGTATCGCTCATTGATAAACCCGTGGGCTGTCCCTTTTCAAACGAGAGGTATTACACAGTATGAGATTTCATGATGACACTAAATGGCTCGCGCTATCTTGGTAATGAGCTGTCGAATCCAACGATGGCCCGGATTGTGTTGCAACAGTGGGCTCCAGGCCATTTTGAGTTCGAGCGGCGGAATGTCGAAGGGTACATCGCGCACGACGACCCGTGGATTGTCCCGCTTTAGCTGCGTTGCTCTGGTGGGCAGCGTCACAATAAGGTCGTTCTGTTCAGCCAAGGTCATTGCGGCTTGATAATGGCGAGTAAAGACCCGAATGCGACGCTTTTTGCCCAGTTCTCCCAGTGTTGAATCAACCCAGCCCAGACGCTGAACATCATCAGGGTTGACGCCGACGCCCACACCCATGCCGGTTTTACTGACCCAAATGTGGTCGGCAGCCAGGTAATGGTCGAGCGTGAAGTCCTCGAGGATGGGGTTTTCTGGGCTCAAAAGGCAGGAAAAAGTGTCCTGCCACAGCGTAATCTGGTGGAACGACTGGGGCATCTGTGCGAAGCGGTTGATCACCAAATCGACCTTGCCTCGCTCAACATCGAGAAAGCTCACGTCAGAGGGGTTCATGATGTCGAGCGTGATACCCGGCGCTTGCTCGCGCAGTTCCTTGAGCACGTAGGGAAGTAATGTAGATTCGGCATAGTCGCTCGCCATGAGTCGCACGACCCGATTTTCTCTCTCGGGGACAAATTCCTCCGTTGGCTGAAGCGCGCGGTCAACATTGGTCAGAATTTCCCGCAACTGCGGTTCCAGCTCCTCGGCTTTGGCAGTGGGAGTCATGCCATCGGAGGTCCGAATCAACAGAGGGTCATTAAAGACCTCACGCAGTCGCTTGAGCCCATTACTCATCGCGGGCTGAGATAGCCCGAGACTATGTGCTGCTTGAGTAACATTACGCTCGCGCAGCAGGGCGTCGAGGTAGACGAGAAGGTTTAAATCAACGCGACCAAGGCGACTCATTTAGCGGGCTCTCCTACAGAACGTACTATTCATCGTATGAATAATACATCTTCTAGGGTGAAGAATAGAAATTCTTGGTCTGAACGAATGAACGGCTACAATAGCGACACGTTTTGGAGGGTTTATGTACAACGCACCGTTAGATGATATGCAGTTTCTGATCGACGACGTCTGTCAGGCCGGTAACCGACTCGGGCATTTGCCGCAGTTTGCTGGATTGGACGTGGGTTCGGATTTGACAACGGCTCTGCTCGAGGAGGCGGGAAAGCTCGCGGCCGATATGGTCTCCCCCTTGCGGAGGATCGGCGATCAACAGCCCGCGCGCTGTTCAGACGGTGCTGTGACCATACCTCCGGGTTACGGAGATGCCATTCGAGCGCTCGGCGAAGGCGGTTGGGTTGGTATCTCTGCGGAGGCGTCTCACGGTGGTCAGGGCTTGCCAGAACTCTACGGCACAGCGGCCTGCGAAATGTGGAACTCAGCTGATATGGCGTTTGCCTTGGAGCCCTTTCTTAGCTCGGGCGCGGCGCTCGCGATTTCGGCACACGCAAGCCCAGAGTTGAAAGACAAATATCTTCCCAATATCAACGCGGGTATTTGGTCAGGCACCATGAACCTGACGGAGTCGGGAGCTGGCTCTGATCTGGGCCCCATGAAAACCCGCGCCGAGCGCCACGGTGATCACTACAAGATTTTCGGGCAGAAGATCTACATCACCTGGGGTGACCATGACGCGACAGACAATATCATTCATTTGGTGCTTGCCCGTTTGCCCGACGCACCCGCCGGTAGCAAGGGGATCTCGCTGTTTATCGTACCCAAGTTCATGGTGAACGACGATGGGAGCTTGGGTGAGCGAAACGACGCGTACCCCGTATCGGTGGAGCACAAGCTCGGTATTCACGGTAGCCCTACGTGTGTCATGGCCTATGGCGATAACGGGGGTGCGATTGGCTACCTTGTGGGCGAGGAGAACAATGGCCTGGCTTGCATGTTCACCATGATGAACGAGGCGCGTCTGAAGGTCGGCCTTCAGGGTCTGGGCGCCAGCGAAGGTGCCTATCAGAAGGCTGTCGCCTATGCGCGCGAGCGCGTTCAAGGTGGCGTAGCCATTATCGAGCACGCGGATGTTAAGCGGATGCTGATGACCATGCGCGCGCTCAATGAAGCAATGCGTGCGCTGGCGTACATCGAGTCACTCACGATGGACCTCTCCCATGGAGCACCCGCGGATGAGCGTGGTCAGTGGAAGTCGCGGCTAGATCTCATGATTCCGGTCATCAAGGGCTGGATGACGGAAGTGGGTCAGGAAGTGACGTCACTGGGTGTCCAGATTCATGGGGGTATGGGCTATGTAGAGGAGACCGGGGCAGCCCAGTTCCTCCGCGATGTCCGAATTACACCTATCTATGAGGGTACTAACGGTATTCAGGCCGCTGACCTCGTAAATCGAAAGCTTGCGCGTGACGGCGGTGCCATGATGGAAGTCGTGCATGATGAGATTANAGGGGTTGCCGATGCGCTGGCGGGTTCAAGCGATGATCGATTGGCNGCAATGGGCACTGCCTTGTCCGATGCCCTTGCTGCCCACGTGATGTCCACGCAGACCGTTCTGGAAATGTTCAAAGTCGACAAGAGCGCGGCGATGGGTGCGTCCTTCGACTATATGATGCAAACGGGCTACCTGTTTGGTGGCTGGCACTTAGCAGCCAGTTCATTGGTCGCGCTTGAACTTCTCGCTAAAGACGAGAAGACCTTGTTCTGTCAGCGCAAAATCGCGACGACAGAGTTCTATCTTCATCGGCTAATGCCTCGGGCCAGCGCTCATGCAGATGCGATTTTGTCGCCTATGAATCAGCTGGACGGATACGCGGCCGACTGGCTGTAAAGCTGCGTTTAATGTTGAATACGCCCGACCTATCCGATCTTAATGCTGGCGCGCAAGTCTTGCCGTTTCAGTTTCGTACATTCGGACTGCGCAGCTCGCTGTACGGTCCGGTGGCCACGATTGCCTGCTTTGAAGATAACTCCAGAGTTAAAGAAGCGGTTGCCGAGCCCGGTGAGGGAAGGGTCTTACTCATTGACGGTGGCGGCTCGCTTAGCAAAGCCCTGACGGGTGACCTCGTTGCCAAGTCCGCAATGGATAACGGCTGGGCGGGTATGGTGATTGTGGGGGCGGCGCGCGATGTCGAAGTCATTAATACCTTCGAATTTTGTGTCATGGCGTTGGGAACATCGCCTATGAAAACCGAAAAACTGGATCGCGGTGACCGAGGTGTTGTGCTCATTCTGGGTGGTGTTGAAGTCAGGGAAGGAGACTATCTCGCGGGCGACGAGAACGGGGTGCTGGTTAGTCGTTACCCTTTCGTTGAGGTCTAACTCTCAGCAGAGATGCACCTGTGGTCAGCTAAGGCGCGTCAGGATAGCCTCATCGAAAGGTCGAGCGGCATGATGACCTTGGTCAATGCACCAATTGAGATGAAGTCCACACCGGTTTCCGCAATATCCCGGAGTGTCGACTCAGTCACATTGCCCGACGCTTCCAGCTCAGCCTGAGCGTTGTTCAGGGCAACCGCCTGTCGCATATCGTCTAAGCTGAAATTGTCGAGCATGACGCGATCAGCTCTGGCGTTTAGCGCCTCCGACAGCTCATCCAAACTCTCGACCTCGATCTCCACGGGTTTACCCGGCGCATTAGCGCGCGCAGTTTCAATGGCCTCTCGAATGCCGCCGCAGGCCGCAATATGGTTTTCCTTTATGAGAAAGGCATCGTACAAGCCAATACGGTGGTTATGACAACCGCCACAGGTAACGGCGTATTTTTGCGCCAGTCGAAACCCGGGAATTGTTTTCCGCGTGTCTAGTAGACGGGCAGACGTTCCCTTAACCAGCGCAGCGAGTTTGGCACTGTAGCTGGCTGTACCCGACAGCATCTGCAGAAAATTCAGCGCGGCACGTTCAGCCGTGAGTATGCTCCGTGCTGCACCCGATACGGTAAAGAGCCTATCATTGGCCTTGAGCTTGTCCCCATCGACTTTAAGCCAGGCAACCTCAAGTGATGAATCCACAGCATCGAAGACGGCATCGACGAATTGCGTACCACATAGGACGCCCGGTTCGCGCGTGATTACANTAGCAATGGCTTTCTCGTCCGCGCTGACTAAGCCGGCAGTAATGTCGCCACTACCAATATCTTCTTCCAGCGCGAGTGCCACAAGAGGCGCTATGTCACTTTGGGTCAGCACGTTTCAATATCCTGATGGTGGTGCCTGTTATGATGCGGTATTGAAACACAGGCAGAGCAGCGTTTTTCAAGTGATTGATAATAAATACGGGCAAATTGCTGGAGGTTGGCTTGCCGGTTGTGAGCAGGTCGCCTCGCCTAATTGCGGTGCGCGTCCGGCCGGAGCAAAAGTNGAGCTCGTGGTGGTGCACAACATATCACTGCCGCCCGGCGAGTTTGGTGGGCCTTACATCGCGGATCTGTTTACGAATTCTCTAGATCGAACTGCGCATGCTTATTTTGAGGAAATCGCCGACCTTAAGGTGTCCGCACATTTTCTGATTCGACGGGACGGCGACGTAGTGCAGTTTGTGTCCACTGAGGACATGGCATGGCATGCCGGCGTATCGCAATGGCGCGGTCGTGAAAAATGCAATGAATTTAGCATTGGCATTGAACTTGAGGGCACGGATACCCATCTATATACCCAGGAGCAGTACGCGCGGCTTGAGGAGGTCATCCGAAAGTGCCGCCATGCACATTCTGCGCTTGAGGACGATGCTATTGTTGGACACAGTGATATTGCGCCCGGGCGTAAAACAGATCCAGGAGAGAGCTTTGACTGGCAGGAATTACAAAGCCGATTGGGTGTTGAAGGGCTGCCGCTGGGCTAGCCTAGGTTGAGGGGGAGTTAGCTTGAGTTATCTGGCGTTTTTATCGTTCATTGTGGCCACCGGCTTGTACTGGCTGATGGGCCCGGGTGGTCCGTTGCACTCCATCGACTTTCTGTCTGTCTTTCGCGCACAAATCGGTGAGGACGAAGAAGGGCCCTCCACTCGATCGGCCTTAGTTCTGGTGGTTGCACCATCGGTGGCATTCGCTTTGTTATACGTCCTAGTAGAGGGCGCTTTCGGCGGAGCGGCGATGCTATTACTTGGAACAGCGGCATTATTTTTTGCCTTTGGCCGCGAGGATTTCCCCACCTTGTCCGAACGCTTTCTGGCGCGAGCACGCGCTGGTGACAACGAGGGAGCTGCTCTCGTTATAGAGTCTGCCGGCGGCGATAGCACAGCCGAGGACGCAGACGANTTTGGCGATCTTGCGGCTTCATTTTTTAGTTTGATGGCAATGCAACGTTGGTTTGGTCCAGTGGTCTATTTTCTACTCCTGGGACCCGTCGGTGCGGTCGCCTACCGTCTTGCTCATCTGACGCAGGAGACCAAGACACCTTTGAATGATTCCCTCATGCGGATACTCGAGTGGTTACCGTCGCGTTTACTGGTACTGAGCTTCTCGGTGTTTGGCGATTTCGATAAAATAGTTGAGCACCTGACGGGTAAGGGCCTGACGCTCGAGGTCGATACCGGTGATTTTCTTGAAGACGCTACAGATGCGGCCTGCACGCTTCAGGCTGAGGCGCCGGTCCATGAACGGATGGCGGCAGTTTTTCACTTACTCGACCGGTGCTTCTTGCTTTGGCTGGGCGCGGTTGCGCTCCTAGTGCTGATTTAACCCGAGACAGATCAATCCCGAGATCGGCGTGTTGCCTGCACGATATTGTAGAAGTGCGTGGTCATTTCTTGGCGACTCGTGATGTGGCTGTAGTCCTCCGGAGAATGGTGTTTACCGACATCTAGCGAGACCGTGCTGCCGAATCGCTTGAGCGCCTCACGCATGTGCATAGCCATCCGGAACGGCTCTGCAATATTCGAGGCGACGTGAAAGAGACGTGTGTTTTGTCCGTGGAAGAAAACCGGAACAACAGTCGGTTGATACTGCATAATTAGCTTGGCGATAAAGGTTGTCCAAGGTGCATCAACCACGTCTCCAAACCCCGGAGCATCTGCCGTTGACACATGACCAGATGGGAATAGGATCAGGGGTACACCCTCAGCGAGGGCTTTTCCGGCCAGCTGCTTTGATCGCACATTTCGCTTTGCCGCTTCCTTGGTTTCAGAGAAATCAATGGGGAGAAAATGTGGGACCAAATCTCGGTCCTGGCATAGCAAGGAGTTAATCACAACCTGAAAGTCGTTCGCGTAATCCAAGGCCATATTGCACATGATTAACCCGTCGATAACGCCAAACGGGTGGTTGGCAATGAACAGAACGGGTCGGTCCTTTGGTATGTCAGCGAGAGGACTGGTATCACCATCCAGCGTAATGTTAGTCAGTTTTAAGGCCTCTCGAAAAAATGTCTTCGAATCGATGTCCTTGGCCTTGAGCGCCTGATAATGCCGCTCCATTTCACGACGACCCAGAAAGCCCTCAAGTACACGGACGAAGGCGCGTGTAAAGGGGCCATCCTCGGGGGACTCATAAGTTAACTGGGGCTCCTCTACCAAATAATACTCAAACATGGGATCCACGTCGGGTAGGAAGCGAGGGTCATTAATAGCTGGAATGTCTCTCATGGTTTGCTGTCTGCAGTGCCTGTNCGCCTAAATCGTCATACGTAATGTCGCTGCATTAAGACCAGCGGGAGTNTAGGTGGTCTTTGCTCCTGTATCCAGTCTGGGTTACCAAATCTGGAAGAGAGCTGTGCCAACGAAGGTGCCCAAAGCGTAACCNAAAACACCGACCAGTACGCCCGGCGTGACTTGATCATGCCAGCCTTTGGCTGCGGCCATGGCTGGCGCTGTTGTGGCGCCTAGTACCGCGGCGTTACTTGCTGTCAGCAGTTCGGGAATGGTTAGACCAAATTGACGCCCGACAATGAGGAGCACGGTCAGGTGAACACTTAGCAGAATGGCCACCAGTACGATAAGAAGTGGTGCGACACTGATCATCGCCCGGATATCAGCGCCGGCGGCAATGGCTGCAAAAAAGGTGAATGATAGTGCGACACCCACCTCGAAAGCGCCCGCAAACCAGTCGCGAATTTGCGGCATGGCGGTGGCGAGACTAACGGAAATCAGCGTCATGATCGCGTAGCGCCAACTGGGAATATCCAGCCACCAACACAGCAGATCTGTGACCGCAACGATGCCGGCTGACGCTGCCAGCGCATAACTGATGCTGGAAGCTGTGACCGTCGTCTCTGCCATTTTGCTACCGGTGGTTTCCTCGTGAGCGACAAAGCGACTGGCAATCCAGTGTGCACCCGGAATGAGCGCGATAATGCTTAAGAATATAGCTGAGAAGAGGTTGTCTGCGGCTGTGGCTGCCGAAAAGAATGAGGCGTCCGCACTCAACCCGGTTATCTCACCCAGAGCCGCGTAATTGACCGAGCCTCCAATGTAGGTCGACGCGAAAAGGCCGACGACTCCGGCCTCACGACGGTCAGCAGCGAGCTCGGAGGCGGTTCCAAGCTGGCTCAGATCAAGGAGCATGGCGGCCACAATTACGCCTGCGACGGTACCGAGAGTCGCTATCAGGAAGGCCGCTGTGGTCCGTGAGGCTTCTCTCGCTAATCGTCGAATATCGGCCTGAAATAAAAACAGAGGGATCAACATGGGCACGATGTAGCTAAAGATAAAGCCATATGCGGGGGCCGAGTGTGGAATCACACCCACATTGGCGGCAAGAATCGCCAGCAAAATAACAACAACGGTCCCGGTAACTTTTTNTCCGACGACNGTTCGCTCTGACGCAAATGCGATGGCTGATAAAAGTAAAATAGCTGCGATGACAGCAAAGTGCTGATCAGCAGGTATTAGAGACATAGCGTCACCTTGTTTATTGTTGTCNACCNAGAGAGCAAAAGAATACCCCAGACCGGATCGGTCGTCTCTTATCTCTCACTCAGAAGTAATCCCGAAGCTCCCCACCTGTCATAAAGCGAGCACTCATGAGACACTTAAGTGATGTCCGATACCCCAGAAATAGCCATTGCCAGCCCCGACGTGATCGCCACCGAAATGGCGCGTCGCAAGCTGCTCTCGGCTATGGGTATCAGCGTTTACAGCTCGCGGTTTGATTTTCCCGGCGCTGCCAAAGCCAAGCGTTTGTCGCTTCCCATGGCTGCGGTGAGTGAGCCGGTGGGTGCCACCACTGTGGCTCAGCCGCCGTTTGAAAAANCCAAGGTGNCAGCACGTCAAACNCCGCCGTCAAGGGGCGATGGTTCGGTAACCAGCGCACCGGTCGTNCCGTCAAAAGCACCTGCTTCCGAAGCAGTTTCATTCTCGATGCTGTTGGCCTCTGCAGGGCCGTTCCTGTGGCTTGAAGAACTGNCCGACGGGCTCATCAGGCAGGATCAGTTGGCCTTAATTAACGCGATGGCCCGGGCTATTTCGCCGTCTGCGACCCAGCTCATGCAGCAGCAGTTTGATTGGCCTGTAGCGGGGAATAGCNCCTTGTCGGGTGATNCGGAGTCGGCAAAACAGGCCNTGCACGGGCTCATTCAACGTATGGCGCGAGAAGTTGACGCCAAACGGGTGATTCTTATGGGTGACTGCGGTTACTTACCCGAGCGGACTATTCAATCGGCGGTTCAAATCCCCTCTAGCTTAAAGATGCTCTCNGAGCCGNCACTCAAGCGGGAAGCNTGGGAAGCACTCAAACCCCTCAAGTCACTCAGCCTTGGGTAAGTTCGTTCCGATCACNTCAGATCAGGTTGCTGACCTTTCGCTTGATACGTTTTACGACAGCGATCAACCCCCNTCACTCGATTCATTGATGCGCATACTGGCGCAACCTGCGGGNCGTGCTTGGGCCATCCTNGGGGCTCNCGGTNTTCAGGGGATTGTNTGGTTTTCCGTTGTTCAAGACGAAGCTGAGATTATTGATATTCGAGTGAGCGAAGCCTATCGGCGTCGGGGTGTTGGTGAGTCGCTATTGACACAGTGTTTTGAAAAATTTCGGTCGTCTGAAATCCGAACAGTTTTTCTGGAAGTAAGTGCAAGTAATACCGCGGCTTTGGCTCTGTACGAAAAGTTGGGCTTTGTCACTATGGGGCGGCGGGAGAATTATTATAAAACGGCAGCGGGGCGCGAGGATGCGCTGACAATGCGTTGCGATTGGTAATTGGAGTTCAGTGGTAGTGAATATTTTAGAGACGGATCATTGGTGCATGATGCTTCCAGAGGAGTGGCATGCTGAGAATGACGATGATGTTATTCGCATTGTGGATCAGGACGATGTGGGTGAAATCGAAATCACCACCTTGCATAAACAGTCGGGCAGGGTGAATGCTTCAGATGTGGCTGCGCTTGCGTCGGAAGAATCGCCTGAGATCAGTGAATGGCATCAAGCACGAGCGGGCGGCTTTGAGGGTGTGACAGGGCTGTATCGCGAGGATGGTGCATCGGTTCGTGAGTGGTATCTTGGTTCCGAGAGCCTGCTGCTGTACATCACCTACGTGTGTGCTGAAGAGGACGAAGGTCTGGATGAGGCGTCAGTGGATGAGTTGTTAGGCACTCTCGTCGTCGGGGACTCTCAGGCAGCCTAGGCGATTTCGCCTGTGACCCGAACGCGCTTGCTGCCCGTTTGCACTTCAACCTGAGATTTATTCGCCTTTTCAATCCGAGCGTCAATGACATTTTTAGCCGCTATTAATAGGCCCGTGATGATGAACGCGCCCGGCGGCAATATGGCTAATAGCAGCCCCGTATAATCGGACGCTACAACCACAACCCAGTCTTTCGCCATGGGACCCAACAGCAGGTCCATGTTGGCCATGATCGCACCCGTCCCAAGTAGTTCTCTGATAGCGCCGAGGACAACGAGCACTAAACCAAAGCCCAGTCCCATCATGACGCCATCAGCCAAGGCGGGCATGAGGGGATTCTTTGCGGCGAATGCGTCGGCTCTTCCGAGAATCACACAGTTGGTCGTAATCAGAGGCAGAAAAATACCGAGAATCTGATAGAGCTCATAGGCATAGGCCTGCATGAGGAGCTCGGTGCCNGTCACGGCTGCCGCGATAATGAGGACAAAGGCGGGCAGTCGAATGGAATCGGTAACGACGTTTCTGATAAGTGAGACGCATAGGTTCGATGTAACCAATACAAAGAGCGTGGCGATGGCAAGACCAAGCGCGTTTACCACGCTTGCCGTNACAGCAAGTAACGGACACAAGCCGAGCAGCTGNACCAGNGCCGGGTTGTTCTTCCACAGACCATTGTGGGTTATCTGNCCGTAAGAAGGAGTGCTCATGAGTCGTTCGCCTCTTCAATTTCAAATAACGCANTTCGGTTATTTTGACTGTACTCCATTGCGCTTTTCACCGCTGCAACGACCGCNCGCGGNGTGACCGTTGCGCCCGTGAATGCATCGAAATCACCACCATCCTTAATCACTGCCCACCGGTCTGGTGCTGGATNCGCNAGNGTTTTGTGGTCAAAAGAAAGCACCCAATCGGACTTCTTCAATTCAATTTTGTCNCCGAGCCCCGGGGTCTCTCTGTGGCTCAGAACACGCACGCCNGCAACTGCGCCGCCGCGATCGATGCCCACAAGTAGCCGAATATCACCGCTATANCCGTCCCTTGCNGTGGCCGGCAAAATGATGCCCGTAACCTCGTTGTTGCGTCGCGCGCGATACCCGGTACCNCGCTCTCTCANCGCTAGGAGTGGGTCTTCCGCGTCCACAGNAAAGCCATCGTCGATGAGTTCNTTGTCATGCGAGTCNCGNGGAAAAATCTCGAGTAATTGTTTTGCTTCCGCCGCCCGTTCTGCGGCCGCAATGGGCTCTTTAGTCTGCTCATAAACACCGCTGATCAGACCGGAACCAACGGCTGCAAACGCAGCCAGCAGNCCTGCACCGACAAGGCTTGAGACGATAACTCTCATTCGTCCACCTCGACTTTTTTAGTCCCATACACCCGGGGCTGCGTGTACTGATCGATGAGTGGTGCGGCGAAGTTCAGCAAGAGCACACCGAACGCGACAGCGTCCGGGTAATTCCCATGGACGCGTATCAAGTAAACAAGNATCCCCACCATGGCACCGAAGATAAGACGTCCTTTGTTTGAAACCGCNGAGCTAACAGGGTCAGTAATGATGAAGAACGCGCCGAACATGGTTGCGCCACTAAACAGGTGGAAGAGCACCGATCCACCGCCCGAGGAGCTGCCCTCGTCGAAGCCAAGTGCCGCGCAGATCGCAAGAGCCGCAAGCATGCCTACTGGCGCATGCCAGGTAAAAATTCGCTGCCGCAGTAACCAGATGCCACCCGCGAGAAAGGCGAGGTTGACCAGATCCCAACCCAGGCCTGCAATGGGTCCTGCTAACTCCGCTTTGGCTTGAATGAGATCGCCAAACAACATGCCAGCGTTCTGCCTGAAGAGATCCAGCGGTGTGGCCGCCGTGACGGCGTCATAACTGGACGCGGCNAATAATGCGGTAAAGGCATCGACGATACCGGGAACCTCGCCAATGCCTCGNGGCTCTGTCCANGAGCTCATTTGCAATGGAAACGANACGAGCAACACCACGTAGCCCACCATGGCGGGNTTGAAGGGGTTGTAGCCCAAACCTCCGAACACGTGTTTTCCCAGGAGAACTGAGACACCAATACCAACAGCAATGAGCCACCACGGTGCGTAGGGTGGAAGTGCAATGCAAAGTAGCGTTGCCGTCACGACCACGCTGTGGTCTCGNAATGGTGTTTTGTAATCTTTACCTCTGAGCCAGAGCGCCCAGGCTTCAAAAGCTAATGCCAAGGCCGAGCCGAATACGATATTGACGAGTGTGCCGGGCCCGAAAAACCACGTCAGTACCAGAACNCCGGGAATCGTGGCGAGCAAGACCTGCTTCATTACCTGCTCAACCGAAGATACNGGTTTGTGGACGTGTGGGGAGGAGACGTGCAGTAAACTCATTGCTCCGCCTCCTGTTGTGCTTTCTTCGCTTTTGCTCGCTCAATGGCTGCCTGCACGNGATCGTCTCCGGCTTNTGCTCTCGCTTCAGCCGCGGCTTTTCTCGCCGCGCGCTTGGCTTCCCTGGCCGCAGCCTCTCGCTCCAAACGTTCCTGACGCGCTTCAAACCGCGTGCGCGAATTATCCGATCGTACTTTTTCTTTTGNCGCTTCCCTTAGGGACCCTTTTGCCGAACGATAGTACTGAACCAGGGGAATGTGGCTTGGGCATACATAGGCGCACGCGCCACATTCGATGCAATCCATGAGGTTATGACGCTCGAGTTGATCCTGGTCCTTCGCTCGCGCATACCAGTAAAGCTGCTGCGGCAGTAGAGAGGCCGGGCAGGCTTCAGCACACATGCCGCAACGAATGCAGGCCTGCTGGGGCTGGGGCGGCGGTATCTCGCTACGCGTGGGTGCGAGTACACAGTTGGTGATCTTTACCACAGGCATATCGAGATCGGTTACAGCAAAGCCCATCATGGGGCCGCCATGAATAACCCGATCCGCACTTTCAGCGTTGAAACCCGCGGTATCGAGCAGCTCTTTGATGGGAGTGCCCAACATGACGCGACGGTTACCAGGGTCCTTAAGCGACATGCCTGTCACCGTGGTGACGCGGTGTGTCACGGGCTTTCCATCAATCAACGCATCGCGCACCGCAATGGCGGTACTGGGGTTTTGGCAAAGAACACCAATGTCGGCGGGAATGCCACCCGAGGGTACTTGGGCATTCAGTAGAATCTCGATGAGCTGTTTTTCGCCGCCCGAGGGGTATTTGGTTGGGAAAGTGACAACTTCTGCACTTTCCAGAGCCTCTGCGGCATGGCGCATGGCCTCTGCTGCTTCGGGCTTGTTGTCTTCAACCGCTAACAGCACGGTCTCGGCACCCACCATGTGCGCGAGGATCTCGGCCCCTTCAATAATTTGGTGCGCAAAACACTGCATGACGGTGTCATCGGCCGTGATGTAGGGTTCGCATTCGGTGCCGTTGATAATGAGCGTATGAATGCCACCGTCNCTGTCCGAGGCGAGTTTTATAGCGGTAGGAAAGCCCGCCCCACCCAGACCGGCAATGCCGGCAAGTCGCACACGGTCAAGAAGGACGGCTTTTGTTTCGTCTCGCCAGTTATCCAGNCCCTGGCAACTAACCCACTCATCGTTGCCGTCGAGTGAAATCTCAATACAGATGTCGGTNAAACCCGATGCGTGCGGTACCGCACGTGCTTCAATCGCCGTTACTGTGCCGGAACTNGGCGCATGGACGGGCACACTGACCGGTCCCTGTGCTTCGGCAATCGTTTGCCCGCCCAGAACAGTGTCGCCCACTTCGACAATCGGTCGAGCGGGCGCACCAATATGCTGCGTTACGGGCAGAACAAGCTTACTGGGCATGTCGCAGTCACTGATCCATCCAGGATTGGACATGTCTTTACGTTCGGACGGGTGGATGCCACCGTGAATGTCAAATATCTGCCTCATGCGGCCGCCTGCTCAGAACTGCGATCGGTCGCAATGAGATTCTCTCGACTTTGTCCATCGGGCAGAGGCCAGTACCAGTGCTGGATACCGCCTTTTCGGGGGATCATATCGATGCAGTCGACCGGGCAGGGCTCGACGCAGAGATCGCAGCCGGTGCATTCATCGATAATCACCGTGTGCATCAGCTTGGCAGCACCCAGAATCGCATCGACAGGACACGCCTGGATACACTTGGTGCAGCCAATACACTCGTCCTCGCGGATGTAGGCAACGGTTGGTTCGGCTTCGACTCCGTGTTCTGCATCAAGCGGCTCGGGCTCAACATCGAGTAAATTAGCCAGCGCCTGAATGGTATCTTCACCACCCGGTGGGCACTTGTTGATTGAGTCGCCGTCGGCAATCGCCTCCGCGTAAGGCCGGCACCCGGGGTAGCCACACTGACCACACTGCGTCTGCGGCAATATCGCATTGATCTGATCGGATAGAGGATTGCCNTCGACTTCGAAGCGAACCGCAGCGAATCCCAGCAAGGCACCAAATGCAATGGCCATGCCGACTAAGGCTGCAAGGGCGAGAAGAATGGGGTTGCCAAGAATGACGTCAAGCATCAAACCAGTCCTGCAAAGCCCATGAAGGCGAGGGATGCCAGCCCCGCTGTAATCATACCGATGGCTGCACCCTGAAAGGGTTCAGGAACGTCAGCAACGACGAGCCGCTCTCGCATGGCAGCGAACAAGACGAGCACGAGGGAAAAACCGAGTGCCGCGCCCAATCCATAGATGAGGCTCTCCATGAAGTTGTGCGCCTGATTGATGTTAAGCAGAGCGACTCCCAGTACGGCGCAATTGGTTGTGATAAGCGGTAAATACACGCCAAGCACGCGGTGCAATAGTGGGCTNGTCTTACGCACCACCATTTCTGTGAATTGCACAACGACCGCAATCACCAGGATGAAAGAGAGTGTACGGAGGTAGGTTAAATCAAGCGGCTCNAGCAAATAGCGATAGGTTAGGAAGCTACACACCGAGGCNAGTGTTAATACGAAAGTCGTGGCTGCAGACATGCCGATGGCTGTGTCCAGTTTGTTAGACACGCCCATAAATGGGCATAAGCCCAGGAACTGAACTAAAACAAAATTGTTGACCAATACTGCTGCAATAAGCAGTACTGCAAAGTCCCCTAGCATGTTGCTCCTGCAGGCTTTTCCGCCTGTCTCATTGGTTCGTTACCTATAGTAAGGAATATCTAGGTAATCTGACAGTGTGTAAAGCCTGTCTTACGCCTTGCTCGCNTCCACCATGGCGGCGACGGCATCTGGATCGATGCGTTGAATCAGTGGTGAGAAGTCGTTGATTTTATGCCCTTCCAATGGCGCGGTCAGTTCCGTCCAGTCGAGCGACAATCCTAGNAAGGCTTCGCTCTTCTCTGCCATCACAGGAAGCACTGGCTTCAAATAGGTCATGAGCACTCGAAAACAATTAATACCCACCGAGCAGGCATCCTGCACTTCTTGCTCGCGTCCCTCTTCTTTGGCCATGACCCACGGCTTTTTGTCGTCTATGAACTGATTAGCACGNTCGGCAACGGCAATGATNTCTCGCATGGCGCGCTGGAAATCACGTGCTTCGTAGAGGTCGGCAATCACTTNGCCGGCCGCGATCATGTCGCCTACGAGCGCCGGTTCGCTGCAGGTGTCGCTCAGTTCGTTATCGAAGCGCTTGCGCAAAAANCCTGCGCAGCGGCTCGCAATGTTGACGACTTTTCCGACCAAATCTGAATTGACACGCTGGACGAAGTCATCAAGGTTGAGATCCATGTCATCCACACCTGAACTCAACTTTGCGGCGAAGTAATAGCGGAGGTACTCAGCGTCTAAATGCTCCAGATACGTCGAGGCCATGATGAACGTGCCGCGACTTTTTGACATTTTGGTGCCATCAACTGTCAGAAAACCATGCGCGAAGATCGCCGTTGGCTGCCGGAGTCCCGCACTCGAGAGCATCGCTGGCCAGAACAGCCCGTGGAAGTTGATGATGTCCTTGCCAATAAAGTGGTAAAGCTCGGTATCACCGCCTGGTTGCCAATAGCTATCAAAGTCATCGCCCGTGCGATCGCAGAGATTTTGATGACTGGCAATGTAACCAATGGGTGCGTCGAGCCAGACATAGAAATACTTCTCGGGATGACCCGGAATCTCAAACCCGAAGTAAGGCGCGTCACGCGAGATGTCCCAATCCTGCAGACCCGCATCAATCCACTCCCGGAGCTTGTTGGCAATCGGCGTTTGGAGCTGATCTCCGTTAACCCACGCTTCGAGCAAATCTTGAAATTGGCTCAGCTGAAAAAACAAATGGTCAGATGCTTTCTCTACGGGTGTGGTCCCTGATAGAGCGGAGACAGGATCAATAACGTCGGTGGGGGAATAGGTCGCGCCACAGGCCTCACAGTTATCACCGTACTGATCGGGCGTCTTACACTTCGGGCACGTGCCCTTGATGAACCGGTCGGCCAAAAACAATCCTTTCGTTTCATCATAGGCCTGTACCACACTGCGTATGGCTATATGCCCGTTAGCCTCCAGGCGTTTGAAGATGGTTTCCGACCATTGCTGGTTTTCAGGCGAATGCGTCGAGTGGTAGTTATCGAACGAGATACGGAATCCGGCTGAATCTGCCTCGTGCAGCGCCTTAATGGCGCCAATATGGGCCTCGGGCGATACGCCCTGTTTTTCAGCTGACAGCATAATGGCAGTCCCGTGTGCATCATCGGCGCACACGTATCTCACGTGATGCCCTCGAGAGCGCTGAAATCTCACCCATATGTCGGTTTGCACCTGCTCAAGCATGTGCCCTAAGTGCAACGAAGCATTTGCATAAGGTAGAGCCGAGGTAACCAAAATATTCCGTGACGACATAAAACGGGGGTCCGGTGAAGAAACGGGCGCCATTGTAGCTCTCCCCGTGATTGCGGAACAGCGCTTGTCATTTGTTCACAGTCTTTTCATCGCTNACACTCGAGTATGCCCAAGCAGATCCAGCCTGGGATATACTCGCCGCTTTTCGGCGGGGAAGAGCAGTGAGTCAAGGCGTAGATGCAGTCAAATACATCGTGGCGGTTGCTTCCGGTAAAGGCGGCGTCGGNAAGTCGACTGTGTCCGCTAACCTGGCCGTGGCTGCGGGGCAGCTTGGGTACCGGGTCGGTTTGCTCGATGCCGACATTTATGGGCCAAGTCAGGGACGCTTGTTGGGCGTTGCTGATGGCGTTATGCCGGACGTAGTCGATGAGAAGATTTTCATCCCCATTGAAGCGCATGGCGTAAGTGNCATNTCCATGGCGTTTCTAACTCGAGAAAAAACGCCCATGGTGTGGCGTGGACCAATGGCCAGCGGTGCGTTGCANCAAATGATTGAGTCAACTCGATGGGGTGTGCTGGATATTTTGTTTGTCGATATGCCGCCGGGCACTGGCGATATTCAATTAACACTCTCGCAGCGAACCCGTTTGGCAGGTGCTGTGGTTGTTACAACGCCACAGGATATCGCACTCATTGACGCTCGCCGCGCAATTGAGATGTTTCAGAAAGTGTCGGTTCCCATCGTCGGCATGGTTCAGAACATGGCGACACACGTATGCAGTAACTGTGGGCATGAAGATCCTGTTTTCGGGAGCNATGGCGGCGAAATACTGGCAAATGAATACGAAGCGCNGGTTCTTGCGAATATTCCCTTGTCTCGGGTCATTCGAGAGACCAGCGATGCGGGTGCGCCGATATCGGCCGTTGATAAAGACGGTTCGNTTGCGGCTGCGTATCGTGAAGCGGCGTCGGCCGTTATGGCATCGTTGAGTGGCAGTGAAGCACCGCGTGCCCCCACAATGAGTATGACTGACTAGGTCGTTAGCAGAGCCATTTAGGAGTAAATGTGAGTATCAAATCAGATCTCTGGATTCGTCGGATGGCGGAGCAACATAAAATGATCGAGCCGTTTGAGGCGGGTCAGGTGCGATACGAGGATGGCGAGAAGCTTATCTCCTACGGCACTTCGAGCTATGGCTATGACGTTCGATGCTCCCGTGAGTTCAAGGTGTTTACGAATATCAACTCGGCGACGGTAGATCCGAAGGCATTNGATAGTAACTCGTTTGTGGATGTCGAAAGTGATGTCTGCGTGATACCCCCCAACTCATTCGCGTTGGCACGAACCGTTGAATACTTTCGAATTCCACGGAACGTCCTGACCATCTGCCTTGGAAAGTCAACGTATGCACGGTGCGGTATCATCGTCAATGTCACGCCCCTCGAGCCTGAGTGGGAAGGCCATGTGACGCTCGAGTTTTCAAATACAACCACCCTGCCAGCGAAGATCTATGCCAACGAGGGCGTGGCTCAAATGCTGTTCTTCGAGTCCGATGAGGTCTGCGAAACGAGCTATGCTGATCGCGGTGGCAAATACCAGGGGCAGACGGGCGTTACATTGCCAAAGACCTAGGTGGGGCGTCTATCCGTTTACTCAATCACGGGCTCAGCGAGTGTTTAGGCCCCGTCGAGCCAGTTCAGAGACTTAATCGCAACCTTGACTGTCGACGATCGCTCGACATGAATGGTTTTTACCATGAGGTAATCGAGCTCAGGCGCGAGCCATATCTCGGAGGCTCGCTTATCTGGGTTTGTGTGAACCGCTCGATATTTTACGGTGCTGATCTGCCCCAAGGGCGTATCAATGACTTCATTGGGCAACCTTTGCCAGCGTTTGTCGCTCACTTTAGGNCCATCGACCACTCTAAACTCCAGTGTCTCCGGGGGCTCTGCCGCGCCAATCAGTGTTAGGCGGAGCTGTTGCTGCTGCGAGAAGCGGTCCAAGATATCAGGCTCCCACGGGTGCTGAGTCCAGTCTCCACGCTTCATGCTATCGATGACACCGGCCGATTCGTCGAAGCGCACAGCTCGCTTGTTCGTCTTAAGTGATTTGACTTTTGAGTCGAAGCGAATGCCCTCGATTTTGCCCTGTACGATTCGAAAGTCGGCTGATTCATTCATATTGATCAGCATGTTCTTGCCGCGACTGCTCAGCGTGTAGGTGGCGCCGTCCTGAGTGAGGGATCGTGTGAGATCAAGCGTCATGCCGAGGGCTGAAGTTTTGTAGATGGCTTCAAATGTTCGCAGGGTTCTTGCGCTGTTATCGGTATGAGCCTGACCGGCGGAGGCCTCTGAGTTAGCAGACTCCGTAGCCCAAGCGCCGCCGCTGATTAAAGAGCATAAAAACAGACAAACATATCGCCTGCAGCGGACGTGCGGGAAGATCCTCGGCGTCATGCCTGCCATTCCCATAGGGTTCCAGTCGCCGGCAGTTTCTTGCCATCCAGATAGGCGCCGTCGGCTTTCTGGATTAACCGGCTCTGCAAATGCCAATTGACCGCCTCGGGGAAAATGATGTGCTCGAAACCGAGGATTCGAGCGGCCAATGAGGCTGCGTCATCACCGGGCTCAATCGGAACACTCACCTGCAAAATCGGCGGTCCACCGTCGAGCTCATTCGTTACGTAATGCACTGTTGCCCCTGCTTCCTTATCACCATTGTCGATGGCGCGCTGATGCGTATTCAGTCCAGGGTAGTTAGGCAACAGAGATGGATGAACGTTCACCAGCTTGCCTAAAAAGGCATCGATAAAGACGGGCGTGAGAATGCGCATGAACCCAGCAAGTACAACCACGTCGGGGCTGTCCTGACTGACTGCATCAACAAGAGCGGCGTCAAAGGCTTCCCTGGATTCAAACAAGGTGTGGTCAACCACCGTGGTAGCAACGTTTGCCTCTGATGCGGTGGCAAGGCCGGGTGCTTCGGGACGGTTGCTGATGACTCGCACGACCCTTCCACTGAGCGTACCGCTTTGCGCTGCCTTCAGGAAAGCCTCCATGTTGGAGCCACGTCCCGAAATGAGAATCGAAATTCGCTTTTCGGGGGTTGAGCTCAAGAAGCGAACTCCACGATACCGGAGCCTTCGGCGATCCTACCCAATTCCCAGCAGTTCAGTCCGTGATCAGACAGAAGCTGCATGGCCGCCTCTGCTTTAGTGGGGCCGACAATCAGGGTCATGCCAATGCCACAGTTGAAGGTTCGATGCATTTCATCTTCTGCAACACCACCAGCCTCGGCGAGCCACTGGAAGACTGGCGGTAACGTCCAGGTTTGCTTGTCCAGAATTGCCGAGCAACCAGCAGGTAACACGCGAGGAATATTCTCGAGAAGACCGCCGCCTGTAATGTGTGCTAGTGCATGGGGCTTGATCTCACGCTGTAGCGCCAGTAACGGCTTATTGTAGATCTTGGTGGGAGCCATTAGCGCGTCGGCCAATGTCGTGTCCCCACAGGGTGCGGACAGGTCAGCACCAGATACGTCAATGATCTTTCGGATTAGCGAGTAGCCGTTGGAATGCGGTCCTGACGAGGCGATGGCAATGATCTTGTCACCNGGAGCGACCTTGTGGCCATCAATGATCAGATTTTTTTCAACGACGCCTACGCAAAATCCAGCGAGGTCGTAGTCATCGCCTTCATACATACCCGGCATTTCAGCGGTTTCACCGCCGACGAGAGCGGCGCCAGCCAGCTCGCACCCTTTACCAATACCTTCAATGACGTCAGCGGCGACATCGATGTTCAATTTGCCGGTGGCATAGTAGTCGAGAAACAGGAGTGGTTCCGCACCTACCACGGCAATGTCGTTACTGCACATGGCGACAAGATCGATACCAATGGTGTTGTGTCGCGCCAGTTGCATGGCGAGGCGGAGTTTCGTGCCCACACCATCGGTGCCTGAGACCAAGACAGGACTGCGATAGCCCTCTGGAATTTCGCACAGCGCACCGAAGCCGCCCAATCCACCCAGTACTTCAGGTCGTCTGGTTGCTTTTGAAATATGTTTGATACGATCGACCAACGCGTTTCCAGCATCGATATCAACGCCGGCATCTTTGTAGGTCAAACCTTGGGTTGTTTGTTCGTCTGTCATAGCCTGCCTCTGGTTACCGCGAGAAGGGTACTCGCTGGCAAAGTGAGAGGAAAGCGACCAACGCAACTTTCGCTGTTAAACTCGCCATATGAAACGTTTTTGCAGACAGTTTTTTCAAGTTCTTNTCGTTTTTTTCGGGGGTGTGCTCCCGGTATGCGCAACAGCGCAAGATGGTTTTTTCTCCGAACAAGTAGGTGTTGCCGATCGCGGGAGTGTAGAGCTGGCGCGTGCAGCTCGAGAGGGTTTGACACGGTTGCTGATAAAAGTGTCCGGCAATGAGGCGATTCTCGAGGAGGATGCGTTCCGAGAGGCCGTGCGCAGCGCGCAGCAAAATGTGTTGTCGTACAGCTATGGTGAGGACGATGAGGGCGACGTCGTATTCTTGGAGTTTGATGACGCTTTCGTACGCAGTCTTTTTCGCGATGAATCTGTCCCGTATTGGGAACAGCGCAGACCACCCGTTGTAGTGTGGGTGGCGTTAGATGAGCCCTTCTCCCGGCGCTTTGCTGCCCGGTCTGACGATGTAGACCTGCTCGTGCCATCAATCGAGCGTTTTGAGACTCGCGGTGTTGAGCCCCGGTTTCCCTTGCTGGATCTGACAGATGCAGCTGCGGTTCCCGTTAACGCGCTGTGGACCAGAGATTTTGATCTGATACGGCAAGGTTCTCGTCGTTACGGTTCAGAGCATTCACTGGTCGGCCGTTGGATTGACTTAAGTGATGGCAGCAAGCTGGTCGATTGGTATTACGTGGGACCCGATGGTGAGATGCATAAACAAATGCGCCTCACTGACTTAGACGGTATATGGGACGTCGGTGTCGACCTTGCAGTGGACGCCATGCGTGATTCACTGGCCGTCACACTACAGCAGTTTGAAATATCGGATGCCATTGCGGTCACGGTTCGTGGGGTCAGCTCGTTTGCTGACTATCGCGCGGTGTCAACCGTGTTCAAGCAGTTGGGAGAGTTGGTCGAGTTGCGGATTGACTCGGTCAGCCAAGATACACTTACTTACCGTGTTGTCGGGGTATCCTCTGCGGATGAGGTCGCTCGGCTGATTCCAAGTCGTTCCGGTTTGCGCGTGCAGTCAGCTGTCAGTCGGGCGCAACTAGACCTTACATGGGAGAGTATTCAGTGACCGAACAAACGACCGCGCAACCTAAACCCTTACGATGGCTACCAGTGCTCGTAGTCGCCGTATTGGTGTTACTTTTATTTGCGCAGCTCAGAGATATCCTGATGCCGTTTGCGGTCGGTGCACTCATTGCGTACCTCGGTGACCCCCTTGTGGATCGGCTAGAGGCTCGGGGCTTCACCCGCACAAGTGGTGTCGCCTTGGTATTTGCGCTGTTGATGGCCGTACTTGTGATCGTCACCGCCGTTGTTGTTCCCATCGTCATTCAGCAGTTATCTCAGTTGGCCGCGGCCATCCCTGATGCCTATCGATGGGTATCTGAAGTCGCTGTGCCTAAACTACAGTCTCAATTGAGTCTGAGTCCTGTTGCGCTACCAACCATAGATTGGCAGACCAGTTTATCCGAGCACTGGCAGTCTGTGGGACAAGTCACGGGTGGTGTCGTCCAAAAAGTAACAACCTCCAGTCTTTCGCTCATAGCGGTGATTCTTAATCTCGCATTGATCCCGGTAGTGGCCTTCTACCTCATGCGAGACTGGGATGTCATGATGGCGGGCTTGTTAAAGCTCGTACCGCGTGCATGGGTTGGTAACGTGACCGAATCCGTGTCCGAGGCACATGGCGTACTCGAGGCGTTCATCAGGGGGCAGTTTGTGGTCATGGCCGCTCAAGCTCTAATGTACAGCTTCGGCCTGTGGCTCGTGGGTCTGAATTACGCCGTAATATTGGGATTGTTGGCCGGTGTTGCTGCGCTCATCCCGTATGCAGGCGCTGTCATCGGTATCGGGAGTGCCATGATCGTTGGCTACTTCCAATTCGGCCTTGACCCATTTGCACTGGGTTTAGTTGCCTCTGTCTTTTTAATCGGTCAGCTGATCGAGAGCTTTCTCCTCACACCAATCTTGATCGGCGATCGCATAGGGCTCCACCCGGTCGCAGTGATTTTTGCGCTGATGGCAGGCGGACAGTTAGCCGGTTTTACCGGCGTATTGGTTGCGCTACCCGTGGCCGCTGTTCTGCTGGTGTTTGGTCGACGTCTTGTCGATGCCTACCTGTCCACTGACGTTTACAACGCGGATTAAGTCTTATTTATGAGCGGTCGATCAGCGCAGTTGGTCTTGCCCATATCCGTCAATCCCGGAGCGACTTGGGGCCATTGGGTGTCACGCGAGGCAACCCGCGAGGTTGAAAACTTCGCTCAACACTTGCTTGCACAGAATGAGCCGGGGCTTTTCCTATGGGCCTCTGAAGGACAGGGCAAGAGTCACTTGCTTCAAGCCTGCTGCGCGGCTCAGGCTGCGGCGCGCTATGTGCCGGTCAAATCGCTACTCGATTATCCGCCGGACGCGGTACTGGAAAATGCCGAAAAAGAAGCGATGGTGGTCATCGATGATATCCACCTGCTAGAGGGGAATAGGCCGTGGCAAGAGGCCGTGTTTCACTGTTTTAATCGGTGCGCCGGGGAGGGCACGCCGTTTATCGCGTCGGCGACTCAATCACCGGCGGGCTTGAATAGAATGCTTGCCGATCTTCAATCGCGGCTGTCGCTGTTGACCACATTCAAGCTCCCCGCGTGGGAGCTGGATGATTTCGAGAGGCTGCTCAGTCATCTAGCGCATGATCGTGGCTTGAAACTTAGCGATGAGGTTACCCGTTACCTAACGATTAGAATTCAACGCCGACCACTCGATGCAGTGAATNTTATTTCCACGATTGATGAATCGACGCTTGTGGAGAAACGATCACCGACCATTCCGTTTTTAAAGCTGCTCGATCTCTGACCCGCCCAAGGTTATTCAGCCGCGGCAATTTCATCGGGGGCGAGTTGCAGATAGCGCCGAAGTCTGGCAACCAGAATGTAAAGCGGGATGGTATCGAGTAGTGCGACTGTGGCCTTGAATCCGTAGTTACTGGCGACCAACACCAATAGTGTTGACAGGGTTATTTCACCTCGATAGAAAACCGCGCCAAACGTGACCGTAACCACCATGACCGAGTCAACAAGCTGGCTCAGCAGGGTGCTAAAATTATTACGAATCCACAGGTGCTTGCCTTGTGTGACGCGCTTCCAAAAGTGGAAAAGCTGCACGTCGCAGTACTGTGCGGTTATGTATGCGACCATCGATGCCGTAACTGCGCCACTGGTCATTGCATACATCACACTAAAGAGCTCGACATTACCCTCAAGGCTGCCTCCTTGCGGCAGTGCCACCGGAGCCGCTAGCTGTAAAACCTGCCATGGCGGCATGTTGCTCGGATCAACCGATGCCACGTGCTGCCCTGTGGTCATTACGAGCAAAATGAAACCATTGATAAACAGCCCTACAGTGACCAGGAAGTTGGCTCTCTTCTTGCCGTATAGCTCACTCACCAGGTCTGTGCACAAAAAGGTGATGGGATAGGGCAGGACCCCGACGGCGAGCGCGAAGGGTCCGAGTTGAATGAATTTTGTGATGCCAATGACATTGAGCAGTGTCATGGCGGACAGAAAGACACCGGCAAGAACTAAAAATACGCGCTCTCGACGTTCAGTGAGTGCGGCGCCTATGACTGGGTTCAATGTTCTATCTGCCCTAAATTTGCGTGTATGACTGACCCATTAACCACGGGGCTTTCGTGCGCCCACGTGACAACACCCGCAATCTCTTCTGGCCTAACGAGTCGACCAAAACCATTTTGTGAGCCAATGTCCATCATCAGGTCGGTATCGCCGCCCAAGTGCTGCTTGAGCATTTCGGTATCAGTGAATCCCGGACAAACCATCGCCGTATGAATACCCGATCCGATCAAGTCCTGACAGGTTGCACGCATTTGTCCGAGTTGCGCGTGCTTGCTTACAACGTAGCTGTACGCGCCTGCAACCGCTTTTTCGGACAGCGTGGATCCCACAAAAATCACGCTAGATCCCGCCGCCATTGACGGTAGTAGATGGCGATTCAAGGTGTTTACAGCGAGTACATTCACCGCGAGCACACGCATCATTGCCTCGGTTTCACAGGACGCTGCGCTGTCTTTCAGCATGAGTGACGCATTGTGTACCAGCGCGATCTGACCGACTTCCCCTCGCAAATGCGCTTTACACGCGTGTGCGGCCGCCACAGCGCCGTCATCGGTACTTAGATCTGCGGCNATATTGATCACCCCCTGAACAGGACTGGGGCGCCGCGCAATACTGATCACGTCGTAACCGCGAGCTAAAAATTGTTCGGCGGTTGCAGCACCGATTCCCGAGCTCGCGCCCGTTATGATGGCCGTTTTTTGCATGCTGGCGATAGGAACCTCTTGTTTACACGCAGGTTATCCTACGCGGCTCTGATCGGCTAGGATTGCAAGTAATCAGTGTTTGCGCTGAGTCTGGCCATAACGCTAGCGCGTATGAGTTAGTGAGCTTTTCGACAAAGGGTATTTTAGTGACACGATTGACGACGCTTCACATTGAAAAAGAGGCACATAAATTTTCATCTGCGCACTACACCATCTTCTCAGCGGCAGAGCGTGAGCGATTGCATGGCCACAATTACTTCGTGTCGGCACGCATCGTTGCCAAGATGGGCAACAACGGGTTCTCCGCGGACTACAACGTCTACAAGCGTCGTATAAAGGCACTGTGCGATAGGTACGATGAATACATGTTGCTGCCTGAGTTCTCCCCATTTCAAACGCTTGAAACAGTGGGCGACGAAATCCACGCCACGTTTGCAGGCAAGGTGCTCAAATTTCCAGTGGATGAAACGCGGATCCTACCTATCGCAAACGTCACGGTTGAGGAGCTATCCCATCTGCTACTCAGCGAGCTGCTAGCTGCCGAAGATGATCCAGATCTGGTTGAAGTCGAGTTGACGGTTTCGTCGGGCAGTGGTCAAGCAGGTTCGGCGATTTGGACTGCTAGTTAAAAAAACAAAAAAATTCACATTTTTTTTGAACTTTTCGATTTTGTTGGTTTCTTATTCAGTATCCAGCAGATGGCGTTGCAGCGGGGGCAGCGCGAGGGAAACATCTGAGGGTTAGATGAGACATCATCTCCCGATTTGAGTGGCTCCTTTAATTCGCCGGCTTTTTAGCCGGCGTTTTTTTTGGGATCTAATCTGTGGTTATGTAAGTTTCTATCGATTCGGCTGTTTGAGGTCCCACGAGCGTTGCGACGAGGTCACCGTCAGGTGACAGAATCAGCGTNGTCGGTAGAACGGAGGGGCGAGTGATATCCAAGTGCGGCGCGGGGTCGTCGATGATCGTGAACTCTATACCGAGCTCGACGGCATCAGAGACCAGTGCCTCGCCCACTTTGCGATCAAAGTTCACTCCGAGAACCACAACATTATCGATTTGATTCAGTTGATTGAGCTCGGGTATTTCCTCTCGGCACGGTTTGCACCAAATGGCCCAGTAGTTAACCACGTTCCACTGGTTCGGAATGATGCCGCTCGGCTCGCTNGAACAACTGACCAGCATCAGACTTGATAGGAAAACTAGTGCTATCCGCATTTTGACCCACCTTTATAANGGGCTCNCAGTATAGCGTGCTCTAAAGAAGGCTGTGGGCGTGCTAATGTGTCTCGGAGACACAGCGTTTAAGAGGTAGCACGTGGCTGATCCNTACGTATTGATTTTGTATTACTCCCGTCACGGGTCCACCGAAGCCATGGCACGACAGATCGCGCGAGGTGTGGTGCAGGTCGNGGGTGTCGATGCTCGGTTGCGAACCGTGCCTCCGGTGAGTGCAGAGGTTGNNCGTCCTGTGATNCCGGATGTGCCCGACGAGGGGGCCGTTTNNTGTGATGAAGACGATCTGCGCGATTGTTCGGCGTTGGCACTGGGCAGTCCCACGCGGTTCGGCAATATGGCAGCGCCACTGAAATACTTTATCGACGGTACNTCGCCGCTGTGGATTAGTGGCGCGTTGGTGGACAAGCCCGCAGGNGTATTTACGTCCACAGCATCATTGCATGGAGGCCAGGAGGCCACACTTCTGTCNATGGCACTGCCGTTGATTCACCATGGCATGGTTTATGTGGGTTTGCCTTATTCCGCCCCCGAGCTGCAGGCGACGCGGACTGGCGGAACACCCTACGGACCCAGTCATTGGGCTGAAGGAGGCAANGCAGATGGTGAGCTTTCCGAACATGAGTCTGCACTCTGTCAGGCACTGGGACGTCGCTTGGCTCGTTTTGCCAAGGCGGAGGTCCCAGCGTGAGTGAGCCATCGGTAGAGAGAGGTTCGCTGACACGAANGCTCTGGCTATCCATGTGGGCTCTCAGCGCGGCGCTGATCGGGCAGGGCGCACTTGAGGTGCTTGAGTTGGGAGGGCACTGGCCGCTATGGCTTGCCTCGGTGGNGCCAATCATCTTGTTTCTCTTTGGCGTGTCGCGGGACAGTTTGCAGTGGATTATCTGGTACTGCCTGCTATTACTATTCTATTTCGTCAGCGCAGTTGAAGATGTTTTTGCTCGCCCTAACAACCTCATTGCTGTCAGTGGGCTCGTCATTGTTGTTCTGCTGTTTTCTGTCAGCACAGCCTATATTCGGTTTCGCGGGCGTGAGCGGCGTGCTGTCCAAACCGTCGAGGAGTAGAACGTGGATTTACTTAGAGCAATTTGGCGCATCCTAGCGGGTATCAGTAAGGCCATTACGGTCTTGGTGCCGCTAGTCTTTGTTGTTGTTTTCTTTGCCGCACTCTCGGTCAGCGTGTCTGAAAATGCGCCAAAGCCACTGCCTGATCGTGCTGGATTACTGATTGCTCCGTCCGGACGATTGNTGGAGGATCGCACACCACTCGAGCCGCTGGATGCCTTGTTCGCCGACGAGCTTTCCGGTGAAACCTTACTCTCAACGNTAATAGAAGGTATTGATGCGGCAGCGGATGACGAGCGCATCACGNCGATTGTCCTCGACCTCGAAAACCTCGCGGGCCCTTCCACAAGTCAGGCGATGGAAATTATTGAGGCGCTGGATCGTTTTTCAGAGACCGGCAAGCCAGTCATTGCTATTGGCGACTACTTTACACAATCGCAGTATCTACTCGCCTCTCAGGCAGACACCGTATTCCTTCATCCAGAGGGCGGTGTCAGTTTGATGGGGTTCGGTGTTTATCGCACCTATTTAAAGCAGTTCCTCGAGAATATAAGAGTTAATTTTCATGTCTTTCGAGCCGGCGATAACAAGTCGGCGGTAGAGCCCTACATGCGAGACGACATGTCCCCGCAGGAGCGCGAGGTCGTCGGTAAATGGCTGAATAGCTTGTGGGGCGATTACACGGCGCTCGTCGAAAAAGGGCGCAATAAGAAGCCGGGAGAGGTGACGGCCTTTGTCAATGACTTCCCAGANCGTCTTGAAGCCAATGGTGGCGATCTGGCTGAGGTCTTTTTGCAGGAAGGGTATGTCGACGAACTCCTCTACGGCGACGACCTCGAGGAGCGTGTAACCGAGATTGTCGATGCGCGCGATGACGACGGTGACATTCAGCTTGTGAGTCTCAAACGGTATGTGAGTGATATCAGAGTGCCTATNGACGACGAACAGCCTCTGATCGCCATNATTCCCATCGAAGGAACGCTGATACCGGGAGATAGTATTCAAGGGTCAGCTGGCAGCGACACGGTGGTAGACCAGCTTNANCGAGCCGATGAGGCGGGCGCGGTGGCAATTGTACTGCGCATCAATTCGGGTGGGGGTAGTGTATTCGCATCCGAGGTTATTCGGGCAAAGGTGGATGCCATCGCGGCTGACGGCGTGCCTATCGTGGTGTCCATGGGAGGNGCTGCGGCATCGGGCGGTTACTGGATTGCGGCGGCTGCCGATGAGATTTGGGCCATGCCCTCGACGATCACTGGTAGCATCGGCGTGTTCTCTGCCTTTCCGACCTTCGAGGGGGTGTTTGACTACGTTGGCGCGACTGTCGATGGTGTTGGGTCGACCACCATGGCAGGAAGTTTAGATCCATCGCGGCCACTTGATGAAAACTCCCAGCGTATTTTTCAGGCCGTTGTTGACGGTATCTACCGAGAGTTTCTTGCATTGGTAGCCACCTCACGGCACATGACAGTGGAAGAAGTCGATGCGATCGCGGGCGGAAAAGTCTGGATTGGACGTCAGGCTANAGAGATTGGTCTGGTGGACCAGTTGGGCAGTCTCGATGATGCCGTTGNCTCCGCCGCTAGACTTGCGCAGGTGGACAGCTACGAAGCCAAACGTTTTGGAACACCCATTACACCTCAGCAATTATTGTTAGAAGAACTGGGTAATAGCTTTGGTGTCGCATTGCCGCAGGCGCTGGGTTCGGCGATGTCATGGCTGGCACCCATGCATGAGCCACTTATGCTGATGATGCAGTTGAAGGATCCCAAGCACGTTTATTTGCAATGCTTTGACTGCAACTATGGCTATTGAGGATTCATTACCCCTCACAGATCGAGGCGATGCCATTCTAGCGTCGACTGTTCTACTTCTGCGTGATACCGCTAGAGGGCCGGAAGTTCTGTTGTTAAAGCGAAACCCAAACGCTCGTAACATGGCAGATGTGTGGATGTTTCCGGGNGGTAAAGTCGACGACGATGACTCTGGGCCCACGGAGCTTGATCGGGTGCTGAGCGCGGGCCTCCGAGAGTTAGAGGAAGAGGCCGCTATCTCGCTATCTGCCGAGGTGCTGACGCACTTTTCTCATTGGCTTACTCCCGCCGNGATGAAACGTCGTTTTGCGACATGGTTTTTTGTTGCCGAGTTGCCTGCGGGTGCCGAGGTNGGCGTTGATGGCGAGGAAATGGTTGAAGCCCAGTGGATTCGCCCTGGGGAGGCGGTGGCTCAGCATCAAGNGGGANCGCTTCGCTTGCCTCCACCGACGGTCGTGAGTTTGATGGATCTGTCGCAGCACCCCTCAGTTGAGTCCGCCGTCGCTGCCGCTCGCAGCCGGATTCCGCCCTATTTTTTCCCCAAGGTTTGCGCTACGGATCAGGACGATGTCGTGATGTTGTATCCGGGAGACGCAGGCTATGAGTCCGGTGATCGGTCATTGGAGGGTTCGAGGCATCGCGCCCTTTGGGTTGATGGCGTCATCACCTACGAGCGAGACTTTCCTTTTCCCGAAGGATCTTGATGATTCTCCTGGTCCTGATGATATCTATTGCGGCATCCAGCGAGCACCCGGGAGTTTTTGGCGTTGCCGCNTCAACTGCTCTTCAAATAAATCGCTGACTGACAGCTGGGCGCCGGCTGAGAGTCGCCGAGATAGCATGGTGATGGGAAAGACGTAGATATCCTGATCACGGTATCGCAATGCTCGTGACCGGCCCGCACGATCTCTGTAAATCACCCAGTNAAGATCGAGTTCATTGGCCAGTAGATCACCAAAGACAATGCCCAGTGCCTGTTGAGTTTGAACGTCTTCGCTATCAACCCAGCGAAGATCGATAACTCTTTGAAGGGTCTCTAGATCTCTGGTCGTGTTACCAGACAGGCGCCTGCCCAGCCGATTGGCCAGGCTTTCGACAGTTTTTCGTTGCTCNTTCATGTAGTGCTTGTCGATAGCGCTCAGTGGTTGAATTTGAAGTTCAAGCTCTGAACTCATCACGGTCGATGCTGTCAGAGTAGTCATAAAGAGAACACACACGGTTATCAGGTGCCGGAGGTTTAGTAATTCCGGTTGTGAAACTGCTCTCGAAATGGATAATTGCGCGATCATGATGACCCTCACCTCGAATTTTCCCATCGCTGGAGTACCCCGATGATAACCGGAAGCATAGTCGCGCTGGTAACACCCATGACCGATTCCGGCGATGTCGACTGGCGAACCNTCGAACGACTTATCGATTTTCATGCCGAAAATGGAACGGCGGCGCTCGGATTGGTGGGCACGACTGGCGAAGCATCGACCCTCAGTCATCCCGAGCACAGAGAAGTTATCCGCTTCGGTGTAAGCCATGCGGGCGGCAGAATTCCCATCATGGCGGGAACCGGATCTAACTCAACACTCGAGGCGGTTGAACTCACAGTCGCCGCGGCAGAGGCGGGCGCCGATTGTGCATTGCTGGTGACGCCTTATTACAATCGGCCAACGCAAGAGGGACTGTTTCAACATTTCGCAGCAGTGGCGGGTGCCATTAACCTTCCCATTATTCTCTACAACGTGCCGACGCGAACAGGTTCTGATCTCGCTAACGAGACCATCCTCCGACTGAGCCAAATTGAAAACATCGTTGGTTTGAAGGACGCAACCGGCGATGTGGAGCGCGGCGCAGCGCTAATCCAGTCATTACCTGAGGGCTTTGCGGTCTACTCAGGTGATGATGGGACGACATGTGATTTACTCGAAGTCGGCGCTAAAGGGTGCGTTTCGGTCACTGCCAACGTGGCGCCCGCTGANATGGCAGACATGTGTCGCCTGGCGTTGGCGGGTGACATGCCNGCTGCGCGGGCCGTTGATCAGAAAGTGCAACGACTGCATCAAACATTGTTTCTTGAACCAAATCCCATTCCGGTCAAATATGCAATGGGTTATATGGGGCTAATTGAGCCCACCATGAGATTGCCGCTGACGCCACTGTCAGCANAGTTTCATGGGGAAGTGACGAAGGCGATTGATGAATGTTTAAACTGAAAACACTATTCCCGGTTATGTTAGTGGTCGCTCTGTCGGGGTGTAGTTTGCTCCNCGA
Organism: Halieaceae bacterium; assembly: GCA_002691565.1. Classification (GTDB taxonomy): domain Bacteria; phylum Pseudomonadota; class Gammaproteobacteria; order Pseudomonadales; family Halieaceae; genus Luminiphilus. Next base: position 7,180 of record NZIH01000033.1, on the reverse strand, counting down.
TACCAGCTCGATCATTCCATGGGAGACGGATTCCGAATTATCCGGTGATTATGAGAATGCCATCGAAGCTGATGCCATTACCGTGCCGCAAGATTTGGANTCCGGGGCTATTCAGCAGGCTTACCCAATTCCAGAGGTCGCGGTAAATCTCGCGATTCCTGTGACGGGCAAGGCGCCTCGGCCAGCACCGTTGACTGCGGGCTCCCAGTTAGATGCCGTTCGTTTACAACGCCTCGGTGACAGTAGTTGGGCGGTGGTTAACGTCGCGCCTGGNCAGTTGTGGCCNCAAGTTCGCGCATTTTTAGTCAGTAGCGGTATCGACGTCGCCAGTGTTGATGCCTCGGNCGGACTCATCGATACCACGTTCGTCATGCTTGAAAACAAAAGTCTNGAGTCACGTTTTCGCTTCAGGGTCGATTCCGGTGTTCAGCGAAACACGTCCGAGTTACACATACTTCAGCAAAACGTAGCGAAGGACTTGGACCTGACCAGCTGGCCGCAGAGTTCTGATGATGCGGAACTCGAGCAGACCATGCTTCGCAACATCGCCCAGTTCATTGCTAACAGCGCGGAGTCAGCTCCTGTGTCGATGATGGCAGAGCAAGCTATGACGGGCGCGGGGCGTATCGCTATGGAGGAGTCGAACAGCGGTGCTCGATTGCGGCTGGCTTTGCCCTTTAACCGTGCCTGGGCGGCTACCGAGAAAGGCTTTGCCGACGCTGGATTTAGATTGGACGATAAAAACCGTAGTGCAGGCTTATTTTATGTCACGTATCTCGGCCCCGAGGGCGAGGAAGGTGGTGGTTGGTTTAGTTGGCTAGGTGGCAGCGATAGTGACGATCCTCTCATTGGTCAGGAGTTNCNAGTGCTGTTGACGACAGAAAATACGTCACAGGTAACAATTGATATTCTTGGATCCGACGGTCAACCAATCGGACAATTAGAACAGCAAGGTCTTTTGACACTCCTGCAGGGCAATATCACCTGATGCTCCGAGTAGCGTCGGTNGGCTCAGGTAGCAAAGGCAACGCGACACTCGTCGCAAGCGGCGAGACCACGCTTCTTATCGATTGTGGATTCCCGGCCCGCGAGATGCTATCTCGTCTAGATCACTTGGGTGTGGATGTCTCTGATATCGCTGCCATTTTGGTTACCCATGAACACTCTGATCACGTGGGTGGTGTAGCTGCGATAGCGAAAGCNNCTGGTGCCCCTATTTATGCAACTCATGGGACNCTCNNATCGGGAAGGTTGGATGGTGCGAGAGCCGTCGTCGAGATCGAGAGTGACTCGGTATTCGCTATCGGGGATATAGAAGTATCAGCGATTACAGTGCCCCACGATGCGAAAGAACCCGTCCAATACGTTTTCAAACATGCAGCGCAGTGTGTGGGCGTCCTCACTGATTTGGGTATGGTTTCGCCGCATGTCTTGCGCGCCTACGATAGCTGTGACCTGCTGCTTCTCGAGTTTAACCATGACCTCTCAATGCTGCGGCGAGGCCCTTATCCGGCAGCCTTGAAGCGTCGCGTTTCTGGCGACTTTGGGCACCTCAACAATGACCAGGCGCTAGCCATGTTGGAGGCGATGGGAGAGTCTCTACCGGGCACTGTCATCGCAGGTCATATCTCCGAGCAGAATAATTCGGTTGACGTAGTGGCTTCGCTATTAAGTCCCCTGATTCAGCGCACCGAGATGACTGTGATCTATGCCACGCAGAGTCAGGGTTTCGATTGGGTGTCGTCCGATCCGTCCGATGCCGTCTCCAAGGTTGCTTGAGGCGGGGCCAGTTTCCATCGCCGATTAGTCCAGAGATAGCTCTCTGGCTGCATGCGAATGGTTTCCTCTGCGAGCGCGACATATTTTTCGATTAGCTCACTCTCACTCAGGCTGCCGGGCTCAGCACAGATCGTCAAGAGCTCAGCGTGGTAGCGGCCTTGTGACAGGCGTTGTGTCCGCGCAAAGTACACGGGATATTTTGTGAGACGGGCCAAGGTTGCCGGCCCCATGAAGAACGCGGTGGATTGGTTCAAGAATTGCGTCCAGTGAATGGCTTCTCGTTTACCGGGCGACTGATCGGCGAGTAATGCCAGGACCCTTGGAGTGCGCCGGTTCTTCAGTACGTGTCGACTTACACCTTTCATCATTACGAGGGTTGCACCCCATTTGCCTCTTGACTCAAGCGCGAAACGATCCGCGCCACGGTCATGCAATGGCTTGTAAACACCGTCTAGCGGCGCGGTTGCGGCCACACTGGCGCGCTGTGTTAACCACTCCCAGTTATTGTGGTGAATTGATAGTAATATCCCTGGTTTGGGTGGCTCATCTTCCGCGGAAATAAGTGGCTCCCAGCCCGTGATAGTCATGCGTTGCTGTAGCTCGTCCTGAGGCATACGCCAGGCGTACATAGCCTCAACGGTAACGTCAGCGAATTGTTGATAGAAGCGTTGTCGCGTCGCCCTGTACCAAGCGTCGGATTGACCGGGGAAGGAATGTCTAAGATTTTTATCGACCGTGGCCACCCGATACTTGAAAACCCGCTCGGTTAGCCACGCCAGAACCCGCGCCAGGCGGTAAGAAATTGAGAGTGGCAGCGCGGCAATCGCTCGGTAAATCCAGTAAGTCACGACGAGCAATGCTCCGGTGCCAGAACTTCTACTTGATCGCTGAAACGGACAAGGCTGTGACACTGCAGAGCTGGATTATCGCTCAGTGAGACGAGGCTCAGACTCGGGAGGATAGTGAGCGGCACGATATCGACGATTAGATTGCCATCGAGTCGCAGCTCTTCGAGGAGTGTCAGCTTCGATAGCTCGACCAGATTGCGGATGTCGTTGTCCGTTAACTTTAGACGTTTTAGTCCGGTAAAGCGGGAGAGACCCGACAAAGATCGGATACCAGCCTCTGAACAGTTAAGAACTTCCAAGCCACCTGCCACGAATACCTGAGCATCTTCGATAGCCTGAGCGACACAGTTACCCAATGCGACATCGGGGAGGTAGTAGTCCTCAAACAAGTCCTTGGGCGTGTAAAGCGTGCGATCATTGAGTGTGATGTCGTATTGATTCAGGTTTCCACAGCTGGCTAGGCCAGCCAGTAGGAGCACCGAAACAGTAAGTCGATAGATGCGTCGCCACGGCAAGGCGAGGCTCGAAAGGATCTGTGATAACTCAAAAATCGGAAGCATGACGAAATCCGTGTGCTGAGGCGGTATGATGCCAGTGGATGTGGTTAGTTTCGAGGTGTGTGTTGCAGGACAAGCACATTTCACCATTTTGGGGAGAAGATGAGGAACCATGGCGCTCGATCAGCTAGAAACAACGTTGGTTTTGCTATTGATCTTGAGGGTATCCCGCTCGCTTTAGGCATGAGAAATCGCTAGTGGTCTGTGTTGTAACACCTGCTTCGAGAGCCCTTCAATCCCGAGCTAAAGCTGTGGCTGAGCGCCTGGATCTTGAGTTCGTCGCAAGTGTAGATAAGCTCGAGACCGGTGTTGCCCTTGTGGTCGATACGGATCGTTCCTGGCTTCAACGGTTGCAGTCTCCCCGATTGGGCCCTGTTTTTGTCGACTTTTCCTCCGCTGACATGCTGTATCGTCGTAAATCAGGGCACAACGAACCGCTGGGTCGTGCCATGGGGGTGAAGGGAAGCTCGCGACCCGTGGTATTTGATGCCACCGCTGGTTTGGGCCGCGATGCCTTTGTGCTCGCGGATCTTGGTTGTTTCGTTACCTTGTCCGAGCAGTCTGCTCCACTAAGCTACCTGCTTGAACAGGCACGCGAGTTGGCGCTATTGAGCTTCAATGAAAAGGTGAGTGAGGCCGCCAGCCGCATGCAGGTTCTTTATGGGGATAGTCGTCAGCATAGGGCTGAAGGCTTCGATGTGATTTACATTGACCCCATGTTCCCAGAGCGAGGCAAGACCGCCGCGGTCAAGAAAGATTTGGCGACAGTGCAGGCACTGCACGCGGATAACGCGGAGGCAAACGACCCGGAAGGCTTGTTGAGCTGGGCGTTGGATCAGCCGGTCGAGCGAATTGTGATAAAGCGGCCTGTAAAGGCGCCTGGGCTTACCAGTGCTAAGCCCTCACACTGCATTTCGGGGAAGACCGTTCGCTTTGACGTCATCGTAAAACCAAAGGGGAGTGACGCGTGACGGTTGGGTGTTTGTACATCGGTGACAGCCTTACGAATGAGGTGGCGTTACAGCTGCTTGGCTCTGACGGTGGGATAGTCCAGATAACCCGTTATTTGGATGGGCCCGTCGACGTGGTGATGTCATCGCTTACGCTCAATCTAGGATCAGTGGAAGGGCAAGCACGACTCCTCGATTGGCTCAGGCAAAAAGGCACACCTGCGCGAATTATTTGCGAGCTGCAGGCCTTTGAATTAGGTGCTGGGTATGAAGAGCACACGCGAAGTGCCACTGATTATCTGACCACCCAAATCGTTGGAGTCACGCGGTTGCTTGAAGCGGCCTTGTCGCTAAACCCGAATTTAGTGTGGGTCTTCCTGCGGCCACCTCAAGCGGATGTCTGGAGTCAGGCATGCGAAGCCTATTTTCACGTGCTTGTCGAGGGTCTCAGGACAGCCGTTCCCAGCGCAGACTTCAATTTTCTTGAGGTAGATCAGGTCGCTGGGAGCTAAGTCAGCAGACGTTCCAAAATGCCCTCGTAGATTCGGGCAAGCTTGGGAATATCGTCGATCAACACATGTTCGTTGCGCTGGTGGATCGATGCGTTAATCGGACCTAACTCAATGATTTGGCTGCCCATGGTTGCGATGAAGCGACCATCAGATGTCCCTCCGCCCGTACTTAAGCTTGTCGCAATACCGGTTGTCTCAGCGATACTCTCCCGCGCCGCATCGACTAGATCACCTGGCTCGGTTAAAAAAGGATGACCACTGAGCTGCCAATCGACCTCATAGTCCACGCCACTGGCATCCAGAACCGCTTCGCATTGCGATTTGATCGCCTCGGCTGTAGTTTCAGTCGAGAAGCGCAAATTAAAAACGGCGGTGAGCTCACCTGGAATAACATTAGTGGCGCCGGTACCTGACTGAATGTTCGAGAACTGTAAGCAAGTCGGGTCGAAGAAGTCATTACCCCGATCCCACTCGATATCGCACAGTGTATTTAGCACGGAGAGGGCTTTATGCATGGGGTTATCGGCAAGATGTGGATAGGCAACATGCCCTTGCTGGCCCTTGATCACTAGCGTCGCATTTATTGAGCCGCGTCGGCCATTCTTGATCACATCGCCTAGCGCGCGGGTGCTCGATGGCTCGCCCACCACACACCAGTCGATTGTCTCACCTCTCGACTTGAGAATCTCGACCACGAAACGAGTACCGTGTATTGCGGGCCCTTCCTCATCAGCTGTAATGAGGTAACCGATTCGCCCATTATGATCAGGATGACGAGTGACAAATGACTCGGTCGCCACGATCATTGCAGCCAAGCTCGATTTCATGTCAGCCGCACCACGTCCATACAGTAGGCCGCCTTTCTCTGTAGGGACAAATGGATCACTGTTCCATTGCTCTATTGGCCCTGGCGGAACCACATCGGTATGCCCTGCGAAAACAAGTGTCGGGCCATGAGTGCCGCGCGTTGCCCACAAATTAAGCACTTCCTGGGCCGGCAGCGACTCACAGTGAAATCCGAGTTTTTCAAGCCGTTCAGCCATCAGCGGCTGACAGCCATCATCCTCGGGGGTGACCGACTGTCGCTTAATGAGCTCTTTCGTCAGCGTGATGGCCGCGTGTTCGGTATTAGTTGTTGGCATGCAAACTTTCGTTCAATTCGATGGCAGTTTTGTTGGTTACACATTCTACCGAACCTGAGAGGGAGTTTCGTCGGAACAGCAGGTCAGACCGACTAGCTAGATCCCGTGCTGCCACGGTCTCGACCACATTGCGCGCATCATCGAGTAAGGCCACCTTGGTCCCTGCAGTGACAAAAAGACCCGCTTCGATAGTACACCGGTCACCCAGAGGAATACCGAGACCCGCATTCGCACCAATGAGACACTCTTCACCCACTGAGATGATGATATTGCCGCCACCTGACAAGGTGCCCATGGTGGAGCATCCGCCACCTAAATCCGAGCCTTTGCCGACAATCACACCCGCAGATATTCGCCCTTCAACCATGCCGGGCCCTTCGGTACCTGCATTGAAGTTGATGAAACCCTCATGCATCACGGTCGTGCCTGAACCCAGATAGGCGCCGAGGCGAACGCGTGCGCTATGCGCAATCCTCACGCCCGTGGGTACAACGTAATTGGTCATCTTGGGAAATTTATCGACGCTCGATACTTCCAGAACCTTGCCAGAGAGCCGCGCTGTTAGTTGCAGATCAGGTAACTCGTCCAGATCGATGGCCCCTTCGTCGGTCCACGCCACATTGGGGAGGAGGGCGAAGATCCCGGACAGATCCGTTCCGTGAGGCTTTACGAGCCGATGTGAAAGCAGGTGAAGTTTGAGATACGCATCGCCCACCGTCTGGGGCGGTGCGTTGTCGGATAGCGACGACGCAACAATGGCTTTATCCGCACTCGCTAACCTTTCGGCCACAGCAGCAAGTGAGTCATGACCGGCTGCTCTAAGGTCACTTGCTAGTGATTGGGTTGTTGCGGCATCGATCTCGCCGCTCACACCATGGAGAGCCGATGCCAGCTCACCTGAGATGTTTGCTAACGGCGCCGGATAATAAACATCCAGTATCTCACCGCGACTGTTCTTTGAGGCGACGCCTAAACCGAAACCATGTAGCGTATTCGCCATGGGTTTATCTCCTAAATGTGGGGCTATTGCTGAAAATACTGTGTGTAGGCGTCGACATTGAACCCGACATCGAGCACGTCTCCATGCTCCAGCACAGGGCGCTTAATTAACGTCGGATTAGCCATCAATATCGCTGTCGTATCGCCTGTCTCAGCCTCGCTGCGATCCGCGTCCGACATGTTTTTCCATGTCGTACTGCGCTTGTTTACCATTTTAGCGGCACCCAAAGATGTCACCCAGTGACCTATCTGGGATTTGGGCGGCGTGTTTTCTCTGACATCGATGAACTGATGATCGATGTCATTGTCGGTGAGCCACTTCCTAGCCTTACGCACTGAGTCGCAGGTCGGAATGCCGTACAGATTTGCAGTCATATGAAGATCCTAGGGGTC
>NZIH01000032.1 GCA_002691565.1 Halieaceae bacterium | reverse complement strand
ATTTCTTTGATCAATACATTGAAGGATTCGGGCATACCCGGATCCATGCTGTGATCACCATCGACGATGTTCTTGTACATCTTCGTACGTCCTGCAACGTCATCCGACTTCACAGTCAACATCTCCTGCAACGTGTGCGCGGCACCGTAAGCTTCGAGGGCCCACACTTCCATCTCACCGAAGCGCTGACCACCGAACTGCGCCTTACCACCCANCGGCTGCTGAGTAACCAGGCTGTACGAGCCGGTTGATCGTGCGTGCATCTTGTCGTCAACCAAGTGGTTGAGTTTCAACATGTACATGTAACCAACGGTCACGGGTCGATCAAACTCATCTCCCGTTCGACCGTCGTGAAGCACCAACTGGCCGCTGTCTGGCAAGTCAGCCATACGCAACAGCGCCTTGATGCTCTCCTCGCTCGCACCATCGAATACAGGCGTGGCCATNGGCACNCCAGCACGAAGGTTTTGAGCCATCGCCAGCAATTCGTCATCCGACAGACTATCAATGTCCGCATCTCGACGGCTGTCACTGGTGTGCGCGTAGATCTCTTTNAGGAACTCACGNAGCTTGGCCACTTTGACCTGCTGATCGAGCATCTCGTTGATCTTCACACCGAGACCACGTGCTGCCATACCGAGGTGGGTTTCGAGAATCTGCCCCACGTTCATTCGCGACGGCACACCCAATGGGTTGAGGACGATATCGATTGGCTCACCGTTCTCGTCGTAGGGCATGTCNTCGACAGGCATGATGACCGAGATCACACCCTTGTTACCGTGACGTCCCGCCATTTTGTCACCCGGCTGGATACGTCGCTTAACGGCGAGGTAGACCTTAACGATCTTAAGCACGCCAGGCGCTAGGTCATCACCGCTTTGCAGCTTCTCTTTCTTCGCCTCGAACCGCTCTTCAAGAAGCTGATTCTGCTCTTCGAGCAAACGCTGCGCAGATGCCAACTGATTGTTGAGTTCTGAATCAGAGAACTTGAGCTTGAACCACTGCTCACGATCAAGGCCTGCCAGTACATCCGCATCGATCTTGGTACCCTTTGAAAGCCCACCACCAGAAACAGTTGTCTGACCACTCAGTAAGCCCGCGAGGCGCGCAAACGTTGCTTCCTCATAAATGCGGAGCTCTTCTTTGAGATCCTTGCGGTAGTCAGCGAGCTGAGACGCTTCAATCTGCTTCGCTCGTGCGTCTTTCTCAAGACCGTCGCGCGTAAACACCTGAACGTCGATGACCGTGCCTTTGTAGCTCGAAGGCACACGCAACGACGTATCTTTCACGTCAGAGGCCTTCTCGCCGAAGATCGCACGCAACAGCTTCTCTTCTGGTGTCAGCTGAGTCTCACCCTTCGGTGTCACCTTACCAACCAGAATGTCGCCAGCATCCACCTCAGCACCGATGTAGACGATGCCTGACTCATCGAGTTTGCTGAGTGCGCCCTCGCCCACATTCGGGATATCCGCAGAAATTTCTTCAGCACCCAACTTGGTATCGCGAGCAATACACGTCAATTCCTGAATGTGGATAGTCGTCAGACGATCCTCTTCAACAACGCGCTCGGAAACGAGGATTGAGTCCTCGAAGTTGTAGCCGTTCCATGGCATGAATGCGATACGCATATTCTGTCCAAGCGCCAGCTCGCCGAGATCAACCGACGGTCCGTCAGCAAGGATGTCGCCGCGGGCAACCGTGTCGCCGGGGCTCACAATCGGACGCTGATTCACGCACGTGTTCTGGTTGGAACGCTTGTACTTCGTCAGGTTGTAAATATCGACCGGTGACTCGTCCTGACCCACTTCTGCGGGGTTCACGCGAACAACGATGCGTGACGCATCTACCGAGTCGACCACACCACCGCGCGATGCAACCTCACAGACACCGGAGTCTCGTGCTACGTAGCGCTCCATACCGGTACCAACCAGTGGCGCCTGCGTCTTAAGCGTTGGCACTGCCTGACGCTGCATGTTTGAACCCATGAGGGCGCGGTTCGCATCGTCGTGCTCGAGGAACGGAATCAATGCCGCCGCAATCGATACAACCTGCTTTGGCGATACGTCCATGAAGTCCACTTCGGAAGCAGGCTTCACGGTGAATTCGTTCATGTGACGAACGTTAATCAACTCATCCACAAATCGATTGCCGTCATCCAGCGTGGCTGATGCCTGTGCAATGACATGGTTTGCTTCGTTGATCGCCGACAGATACTCAATCTCATCTGATACAACGCCATCGATCACCTTACGATAAGGAGACTCGAGGAAGCCGTACTCGTTGGTTCGCGCATACGCCGCCAATGAGTTGATCAAACCAATGTTTGGACCTTCCGGTGTTTCAATCGGACACACGCGACCGTAGTGAGTCGGGTGCACGTCTCGCACCTCGAAGCCTGCGCGCTCTCGCGTTAGACCACCTGGACCCAATGCTGACACGCGACGCTTATGCGTCACCTCAGACAACGGGTTGTTTTGATCCATGAATTGAGACAATTGGCTGGATCCGAAGAATTCTTTAACCGCGGCCGATACAGGCTTAGCGTTAATGAGATCCTGCGGCATAAGGCCTTCGCTCTCCGCCATGGACAGACGCTCTTTGACAGCGCGCTCAACACGGACAAGGCCGACACGAAACTGATTCTCAGCCATTTCACCAACTGAACGAATACGGCGGTTACCCAAATGGTCGATGTCATCAACGACGCCCTTACCATTTCGAATATCCACCAGCGCCGTTAGCACCGCGACGATGTCTTCTTTATCCAGTGTGCCGCTACCCGTCACCTCATCGCGACCCAGGCGACGGTTGAACTTCATTCGGCCAACGCCAGAGAGATCATAGCGATCCGCCGAGAAGAACAAGTTTTGGAACAAGTTCTCGGCCGACTCTTTCGTGGGCGGCTCGCCAGGGCGCATCATGCGATAAATCTCTACCAGAGCCTCAAGCTCAGTCCGCGTGCCGTCATTCGCCAACGTATCGGAAATAAACGGACCGCAGTCGATCTCATTGGTGTAGATCGTTTCGATGGTCTCGATGCCTTTATCACGCAGCCCGTTCAGTACTTCTTCTGTCAGCTCGCCGTTGCACTCGAGCAGGACTTCGCCACTGGCAGTATCAACAACCGCTTTCGCAACACGACGGCCAACAAGGTACTCATCGGGTACTGCAAGGAACTCGACGCCCGAGTCTTCTAACTGACGGATGTGGCGCGCAGTGATTCGACGACCGCGATCCACGAGCACGGTATCGCCGGCCATGATGTCAAATGCCGCCATATCACCCTGCAGGCGCTTTGGTACCAGCGTCATCGTTGCTAGGTGCTCGTCATTAAGCTGGAAGGTTGTGGTCTCATAGAACATCTCGAGGATGTCCTCTGACTCGTAACCTAGAGCTCGCAGAAGGACGGTCGCAGGCAACTTCCGACGACGGTCAATTCGTGCAAAAACCTGGTCCTTTGGATCGAACTCGAAGTCAAGCCATGAACCACGGTAAGGAATGATTCGCGCGCTATACAGCAGCTTACCGCTTGAGTGCGTCTTGCCGCGATCGTGATCGAAGAAGACACCGGGTGAACGGTGAAGCTGAGACACGATGACGCGCTCNGTACCATTAATGACGAAGGTACCGTTGTCGGTCATGAGCGGAATCTCGCCCATGTAAACGTCCTGCTCTTTAATGTCCTTGATGGACTTCGAGCTCGCCTCTTTATCGTAAATAATGAGACGGACCTTGACGCGGAGTGCGCAGGCATAAGTCGTGCCGCGCAACACACATTCATCAACGTCAAATACGGGGGTGCCCAGAGAGTAATCCACGTACTCCAAAGCCGCGCTTCCACTGTAACTTACAATAGGAAAAACGGACCGGAACGCTGCGTGCAGACCGTGGTCGCCGCGCTCATCTACCGGGGTGTCAGACTGAGTGAACTTCCGGTAGGAATCCAGCTGGATGGCCAGCAGATAGGGGATATCCATCACCTTCGGCATTGAGCCAAAATCTTTGCGAAGGCGCTTCTTCTCTGTAAACGAGTAAGTCATTGATACTCCTCAACGAATCGGGTCGGCCAAGACCGACACTAGTGGCTTAACGCCATAAACAACCGGCTGCTATAACCGGGAAAAGGCCGGTGCGCATTGCGCACCAGCCCGGACCTGCAAATCTGCAATCCTGAACGGATCACTTAAGCTCGACTGAACCGCCAGCTTCTTCGATTTGCGACTTGATGTCCTCAGCGTCTTCTTTGCTAACGCCTTCTTTGATAGGTGATGGCGCACCATCAACCAGGCCTTTCGCCTCTTTGAGGCCAAGACCAGTGATCGCGCGAACCGCCTTGATCACATTGACCTTCTTCTCGCCTGCAGAAGCGAGGATGACGTCGAACTCAGTCTGCTCAGCTGCTGCTGCGCCACCTGCATCGCCACCCGCTGCTGGCGCTGCGACTGCAACGGCTGCTGCAGCTGATACGCCAAACTTCTCTTCCATCGCTTCAACCAACGCAACGATATCCATCACGCTCATTTCTGCGATTGCATCAAGGATTTCTTCCTTTGAAATTGCCATGTTTATCTCTCCTAAAATGTGTAGTCGAGCACTCGCTTACGCGGACTGCTCTTTCTGATCACGAACCGCCGCNAATGTACGAACGAGCTTGCTTGGTACTTCATTCATCGTACGAACAAGCTTGCCGACAGGCGCCTGCATAACGCTCATCAACGTTGCTAGTGCTTGCTCTCGAGTTGGTAGTTTCNCCAACACGTCGAGCTGATCTGCACCCAGCAACTTACCGCTGACAGACAATGCTTTGACTTCGAANTCGCNGTTTTCNTTAGCGAAATCTTTGAACAACCGNGCCGCTGCACCGGGATCTTCCATTGAAAATCCAAAGATGGACGGACCTACNAATGTGTCNGTNACNCATTCGTAGTCAGTACCTTCCAATGCACGCTTAGCGAGNGTGTTGCGAACAACACGCAAANTAATTTGATTCTCGCGAGCGGTGGCGCGGAGAGCCGTCATGTCATTCGATGCCACGCCTCGGGCGTCAGCAATAACGAGTGACAAAGCACTGGCCGCNGTCTCGTTGACTTCAGCGACGATCGCTTTCTTCTCTTCGAGTCCAATTGCCACGGATCTACTCCTATGGTTTATGCCAAGGTCATAACANTGCTATGACCACCCTAGGTGAACGGATTCACCATCTGCGTAGGTTGAACACTACCGGCTTCGTTTAAGGAGACTGGCTCCCCCTACGGTCTTTGATAGTCCCGCGTCCTGCTAGGGGCTATATGCCCACACACTCTGCTTAAGACTTCAAAGTGGAGCGCCAAATTGCCGCACTCCAAACTCGTCAAACAGCGACGAGCTCGCCCCGAGCTAAGCCCGGAACAAATTCTTACTTCATTACAGTTCGATCGCACCGTGATCGATGGTCACGCCAGGCCCCATCGTGGTCGACAAGGTCACCTTGCGGAAGTAAACACCTTTTGCCGCCGCTGGCTTCGCCTTTTTAAGGTCTGCCAAAACAGCAAGGAGATTTCCTTCAATCGCCGCAGGATCAAAATCAATCTTGCCAATACCACCGTGGATAATGCCGTTTTTGTCTGTACGGAAACGCATCTGACCCGCCTTGGCATTTTGTACCGCCGCCGCGATATCAGGCGTCACTGTGCCCGTCTTTGGGTTAGGCATGAGACCACGAGGACCTAAAACCTGCCCCAGCTGACCCACAATGCGCATGGCATCAGGCGATGCAATCACGACATCAAAATCCATCATGCCGCCTTTGATTTGCTCAGCCAGATCTTCCATGCCAATCAAATCAGCGCCCGCTTCTTTCGCCTTATCGGCATTTTCACCCTGGGTGAAAACGGCAACTCGCACTTCAGATCCGGTGCCGTGTGGAAGGGTTGTCGCCCCTCTAACGCCCTGATCTGATTTCCGTGCATCAATTCCCAGATTCACNGCCACCTCGACCGACTCATTAAACTTAGCCGTNGCGGTCTCCTTGAGGATTGCNATCGCCTCGTCCAGAGGGTAGCTCTTGTTCGCGTCTACACGCTCACGAAACGCTTTTACACGCTTAGANAACTTAGCCATGTTAAACAACTCCCTCTGTGTCGATACCCGCTGCTCGAGCACTGCCTGCAATGGTTCGAACCGCCGCATCCATATCGGCTGCAGTCAGATCGGGCCACTTTTGCGTTGCTACCTCTTCCAACTGAGCACGCGTAACCTTCGCGACTTTCTCGGTGTTGGGGCGACCTGAACCGCTCTTAATGCCCGCAATCTTCTTAAGAAGCACGGAGGCAGGTGGTGTCTTCTTGATAAATGTGAAGGACTTGTCGTTGTAGACAGTAATNACCACCGGNATAGGAAGCCCTGGCTCAACACCCTGAGTCTCTGCGTTAAACGCTTTACAAAACTCCATGATGTTGACGCCCTTTTGACCCAGTGCTGGGCCTACGGGCGGNGACGGGTTCGCTTGACCGGCAGGGATTTGCAGCTTGATGTAGCCGTCAATTTTCTTTGCCATGTTGTTAACTCCTGGGTGCAAACGCCGTTGTAGTCGAACTACGCGGGCTCCCCAACTAAGGCCGCTATGCGGCGTTTATCTTCCACTGCTTTCGCAGTGACTGCGATCAGCCTTTTTCGACTTGACCGAATTCCAACTCTACGGGCGTTGAACGACCGAAGATCAAAACAGCCACGTTCAAGCGGCTCTTTTCATAGTTCACACTCTCAACGACACCATTNAAGTCGTTGAACGGACCATCGATAACGCGAACCATTTCNCCTGGCTCAAAGACAGTCTTGGGCTTAGGCTGATCAACGCCTGCCTCCACGCGCTGAAGAATGGCATTCGCCTCCGCCTCAGTAATTGGCGCAGGTCGATCCGCTTTTCCGCCAATAAAGCCCAGCACTCGAGGTGTGTCTTTCACCAAGTGCCACGTATCGTCATCGAGCTCCATTTGCACCAAGACATATCCTGGGAAAAACTTCCGCTCACTTTTACGCTTCTGGCCGCCTTTCATCTCAATCACTTCCTCGGTGGGAACAATGATCTCACCAAAGCGATCCTGCATAGCGAAGCGCTCAATACGCTCTTTCAGAGCAACGGCCACTTTTTTCTCGTACTGAGAAAATGCGTGTACTACATACCAACGTAAAGCCATGCTCTATTCCTAACCCAGCAAAAGTGAAGCGATCCAGCCAAGGAAACTGTCCAGCGCCCAAAAGAACAATCCACAAAGCACCACAAATATCAGAACGATAATGGTTGTTTGTGTCGTCTCCTGTCGCGTGGGCCAGATCACCTTGCGGATCTCTGTACGTGCACCCTTGATCATCGACCAAGCAGAGGCACCTTTTTCGGTTGTTACCGCCACGGACATCGCGACTCCGGCCACGACCAGCATTGCGATTACGCGGTACAGCAACGACTCGTCACTGAAATAGCTATTGCCGTAGATACCGGCGCCCAACAACAGAACGACGAGTAACCACTTCACGCTATCGAGCTTATTGCCCGCAGCTTCACTCATATCTAATCCTTGTCAGAGAGCGAAACTCGCTCTCGTAAATACTGCGCCACCCTCGTATTGGATGAGAGTGGCAGGCCAGGAGGGAATCGAACCCCCAACCTGCGGATTTGGAATCCGCTGCTCTGCCAATTGAGCTACTGGCCTAACACATCTGCTAGCCGCCCTCACCGAATCGGCAGAGACGACAAAGCCGAACACGCCAAAGAGGCGGTTCGGCTCAATTCGGAGGCNCGACGANTCGCGCCCCACTGTCTCACCGATTACTCGATGATTTTTGCTACAACGCCAGCACCCACAGTTCGGCCACCCTCACGGATAGCGAAACGGAGGCCTTCCTCCATCGCGATAGGCGCGATGAGAGTTGCAACGAAGTTCAGGTTGTCACCNGGCATGACCATCTCAACACCAGCAGGAAGCTCAACGGCNCCTGTCACGTCAGTTGTACGGAAGTAGAACTGTGGACGGTAACCCTTGAAGAATGGTGTGTGACGACCGCCTTCATCTTTTGACAGAACATAAACTTCTGCTTCGAACTTGGTGTGAGGCTGAACTGANCCAGGTACTGAAAGAACCTGACCGCGTTCGACNTCATCACGCTTAGTGCCTCGCAAAAGAACACCAACGTTCTCACCTGCACGACCTTCGTCAAGCAGCTTGCGGAACATCTCAACACCCGTACAAGTCGTCTTGGTTGTCTCNCGAATACCAACGATCTCGACTTCGTCACCGACGTTGATAATACCGCGCTCAACACGACCGGTTACGACCGTACCACGGCCTGAGATTGAGAATACGTCCTCAACCGGCATCAGGAACGGCTGGTCGATTGCACGCTCGGGCTCAGGGATGTAAGAGTCGAGTGTCTCAACCAACGTCTTGACCGCTGTCGTACCGAGTCCGTTATCGTCTTCGCCATTCAACGCCATCAGCGCAGAACCACAGATGATGGGTGTGTCGTCACCAGGGAACTCGTAGGTATCGAGCAATTCACGAAGCTCCATTTCGACGAGCTCTTTCATCTCCTCGAATTCTTCTGAATCAACACCACCACAGTCTTCCGCAAGCAGATCGGCTTTGTTCAGGAAGACAACAATGTATGGAACACCTACCTGACGAGAGAGCAGGATGTGCTCACGCGTCTGAGGCATTGGACCATCGGTTGCACCACATACCAGGATAGCGCCGTCCATCTGCGCCGCACCTGTAATCATGTTTTTCACGTAGTCCGCGTGTCCGGGACAATCTACGTGTGCATAGTGACGATCGTTAGACTCGTACTCTACGTGCGAGGTCGCAATCGTGATACCACGCTCACGCTCTTCGGGTGCGTTATCGATACCATCNAACGCAACCGCCTCACCACCAAATACTTCAGAGCACACACGTGTCAACGCTGCAGTCAGAGTTGTCTTACCGTGGTCAACGTGCCCAATTGTTCCCACGTTTACGTGGGGTTTATTACGCTCAAATGCTTCTTTAGCCATTGCGACCCTCTCCTGGTCAATTTCGCATTACTTCCCGACGCCAACGCGCCTTACTCAATTAAGCACACCTACCGCTGTGCACCTCACTCAGTATAGGCCGTGGCCTCTACTGCTTTGACCGCCGGGGCGGTCGAACAGCCGTCCTAAAACGCCTGCTCAAATTGGAGCTCATAACCGGATTTGAACCGGTGACCTCTTCCTTACCAAGGAAGTGCTCTACCGACTGAGCTATNTGNGCNNAAANNCATCGCNGGNNCTTGGAGCGNGCANCGGGGATCGAACCCNCATCATCAGCTTGGAAGGCTGAGGTTCTACCATTGAACTANNCCCGCNGCATTTAACCGCCGAGGTGGTCAAACCCTAAGCCTACCGTCTACCGACGGCTCGTCGCTTTCGCGACAGGGCTCATCCGGTTCAGCCCCCTTTGTTCCACTCATAAAACACTGTTACCAGCGTCCTATCTTGTCCTTGGTGGAGGGGGGTGGATTCGAACCACCGAAGCTCGCGCGTCAGATTTACAGTCTGATCCCTTTGGCCACTCGGGAACCCCTCCAGAAGGGCGCACATTCTCTAGATGTCAAGG
>NZIH01000031.1 GCA_002691565.1 Halieaceae bacterium | reverse complement strand
TCCGCCCTTTGTAGGGTACTAACTTAGGCTCTAAATCAGAAGCGGTATGAGAGTCTCAAACCAAGCGTTCTGGGTCGGTTGACCGTAGCTTCGGGCGTAAACTTACCCGCCGTCTGCACAATCGCACCTTCTTCACTCGTAAGGTTGCGAACATAGACCTCTGCCAGCCAGTTATCCTTCTCAAGACCTGCGCTCAGGTTGATCATGGTTGCAGACTCGTTAACGAAGCGGGTGTTCGCTGGGAGATTCCCTGTACGGTCATTAACCGTGCCGAACGTACCACCCTCATTCTGCAGTCCAAGACCGGACGCGCCACCATAGGCAAGGACACCAGTGTCATCCATGAACGCCGCACTACCTACGATGCCTGCAACTGACTCACCGCGGTGTGTCAGCGCTGCTGTTACGTAGCCATTTGCACCCATGCTAGCCACTTCGTAGTCGTAACGAACTCGGATGTTACCTGAGAAGCGGGGCGCTAAAGGCAACTCCGATCCGACAGGTACCGCGACACCCTGCAACTGCGAGTTCAGGCGTGTAATTTCCGTATCGAGGAAGCTGGCAGCACCTGAAATTAACAGGTTGTTACCGGCAGCCCACTGGAAATCAACATCGATACCGTTTGACTCCGCATCACCCACGTTCTCCATAAAGACCAGGAAGGCCACGTTAGATGGGTCAAAACGAGAAACCTGCAGATCCGTGATCTCGGTCATGTAGAAGCTGGCATTTAATCGCAGTGTGCGATCAAGGAACTCGCCCTTCATACCAAACTCGATGTTCTCGAGCGTATCGGTAACCGCAACCGCTGGCACCACGTAGCCTTCATATACGCCGCTCTGGTTTGCCGCTAGCTGACCCGCGTTACGGTTCTGCGTTGCAGGTCGGTAGCCCTCTGAGTAGATACCGTAAACCATCACGTCGTCAGACAGGTTGTAGTTGAGTGACAGGCGGACAATGGTGTCTTCTTCTTCCGTTGATCCGTCGCTGGAGATATCACTGATATCGAGGTTGCCATTTTGGATCGCCGCTAATGTGGCTGCGTTGCTACCACCACCACGGAACATGTCACGAGCACCATTAGGGCTAGTCGCGTTCAGGATGATGTTGTCGTCGCCAGATGCAGCGTAGGCACCCAGTGTCAAAAGACGCGCAGTCACATCGTTACTGAAGGCATTACTGTTACAGCGTCCATCAGGTGTGACCTCGGCGTTACCGAAGCCGGCACCTGCCGGTGTGTCACGATCGGTGAATGGCGCGCCATAACGACAACCAAACGAGAAGTTTGATGCACCTTGCAGCTGCGACTTAAGATCATAGCGACGAGCACTCAATGCCACGGTTAAGTCATCGGTCAAGTCGAAGGACACTTCGCCGAAGAACGCAGTTTCTTCTTCACTACGACCAAAGTCGTTGTAAAACGTTGTCAGCGGGCTACGTGGACCCGTAGTATTCGTTCCTGCGGTGTTCGGAATGGTGGTGTTACCGACCTGGAAGGGGTCACCCGAACCGAAGTAGTTCACAATGTGCTCACTGAACGCATCATTCGTCGACATGTACTGGAACTCACCAATGTGAGTGGTGTCGACATCGCTCATGTACACACCGGCCATCCAGCGCAGNCGNNTGTCTGGNTCGCTGCTGANNCGGANTTCGTGCGTAGTTCGCTCGTTGGTTGACTCGTCAGCGTACTGTTTAGTGGGGTCAAAACACGTGTTGCGTGCGTTGGCCTTGTCACCCGAGTAGATGTTGCCACTACAGAGGTAGTACGTGATGTAACCACCACCGTTGTTGTAGTGGGTGTAGTCAATNAGGGCATCGACTTCACGATCGATATAGCCACCGGTATAGACAANATCCAGATTGGCCAGTCGNCCTTCNAGTGTCCAGGTAGTGATGTCAAACTCGTCNAGGTTGTGCTCGGGCACAAACTTCTGNGCCTTCTCGTCACCCAGACTTGGGTCGATCAGGAATGAGCCTTCAACGTCAATTTCCTGCGACATGTGAGTGATCAAACCGCTCCACTCGTCGTTGAAATCATAGCTCGCGGCGACACGGAAGCCGTTGTACTTGGCTTCGTTCCAGTCATCTTCAGCAAGATCTGCGTTAGAGGCTGATTGGATCGTCGTTAGTGGGAAGTCACCGAAGAAAGGCCCGTACCCAGCCGAGTTATTTCGGTCGATAACCTCACCGCTTGGTGTGAAGGTTCCAGACACGTTGTCGATCCAGCCACCCTGATTGTCGCTGTAGCCAACAAAGCGAACCGCGGCGCGATCGCTCAATGGGATATTGATCATCGCTTCGACATTGCTACTACCTGCACCACCGGACGTTGAGCTCATGCCAAAGTCAATGCTGGCTTCGAACTCGTCCTGGTTAGGCTTGTTCGTGATGAGACGCATGTTGCCCGACTGTGAGCTTGCTCCGAAGAGCGTACCCTGTGGGCCCGACAGCACCTCGATACGCTCCAGGTCGGCTGCGTAGACGTCTAAGTTACGAGCACCAAACGAAACGGGCATTTCATCAAAATACAGCGCAACACCGGGTGCTGAGCCCTGTGCTGGTGCCACAGTAATCGAGGACTGCTCCGACGCTGAACCTCGAATGTAAATTTCTTTTTGACCTGGGCCGATACCGGCACTCACTACGTTGGGTAGAAATTCGACGTAGTCGTCAAAAGTCATGATGTTCTGCGATCGCATCGCATCGCCCGTCAAGGCGTTGACCGAGATAGGAACATCTTGAAGGTTTTCAGCACGCTTTGTCGCAGTGACTACGACCTCCTCAAGCTGAGGGTTTTGCGCGAGTGCTGTAGACGCTAAAGCCGGCGCAATAGCAGCGGCTACGGCGAGCGACAAAGGTCGCTTGCCAAACTGTTTGGTAAGAAACATAGGGATCTTCCGTTATTAGAGTGGTTGGATGATTCTAGCTCAAAGTATTTCAATGGTATAGTCCGCCCCGGAATTTGCTTAACTGATTGTTTTTTATAAGAAAAATTATAATTTTCGTGAATAATTAATGCTCAAAGTGCTTTTTGCTCATTTAATTCTTGCGGAACGTGTTTAAGCGCAAGTTACTGTTACACTTTGCCGACACACTAATAAGTATCCAGTTCATGTTGAATTTGTCCGATCGCGGTTTTGTCGTAGACAAAGCAGTTTTCACCCCCTCTATTGTTTTTTTGCTCAGTACCGTGGGTATTGTTCTTGCGTTTCCTGATGCGAGCGGCTCGGCTTTTGGCGCCCTCCAGGCAACTATCGTGGAGAACGCTAGTTGGTTCTACGGGATTGTGATGGCCATCTTGCTTGTGGCGTCTGTTGTGCTGGCGTTTTCTCGCGTAGGTAACATCCGGTTGGGCCCTGACAACTCTTCGCCTGACTACAGCTTGTTCTCGTGGCTATCTATGCTCTTTGCTGCCGGTGTTGGGATTGGGTTGATGTTCTATGGCGTGTCGGAGCCTGTCGTGCACTACCTTAGACCTCCTGTTGGTGAGGGCGCTGCAATGGGTGGAGAGAATCAGGCAGTCAACCTGACCATGCTCCACTGGGGATTCAATGCCTGGTCTGTCTACGGACTCATGGCGTTGGTGCTCGCTTATTTTTCGTTTCGGCGTGGCTTGCCATTAACGCTGCGCTCGGCGTTTTACCCTATTTTAGGCGACCGAATTTATGGTCCGTGGGGNGCGGCAATCGATGTCTTCGCCATCGTATGCACAACCTTNGGGATNTCNACNAGCCTNGGNCTAGGCGTNGAGCAGCTGAGCACGGGCCTCAATTACCTGTTTGGTGTGCCAGAGTCCGGCGGNCTCAAGCTCGCTATCACCGTCGCGATCATGGCGATGGCAGCGGTATCCGTAGCGCTGGGTCTAGACTCGGGCATTAAACGTCTTTCAGAGATCAACTCCTTTCTTGCGATAGCGCTCCTGTGCTTCGTCCTGCTGATTGGACCCACGGCGCTTATTTTGGGCGGCACGCTGGAGAACTTCGGTTTCTATGTGGCCAACCTGATAACTACGTCGACCAACCTTTTCACCTACTCAGACACTGAGTGGCTGGGTGGCTGGACGATTTTCTATTGGGGCTGGTGGATTAGTTGGGCGCCTTTTGTCGGAATCTTCATCGCACGCATTTCGCGTGGTCGCACGATTCGAGAGTTTTTGATTGGTGTCATGTTGGCGCCGACCTTGTTCGTGGTGCTTTGGATGAACGTTTTTGGTGGCAGCGCCATCGAATTAATTCATGCGGGGGAAGTAGCATTTGGCGACGCCGTTGCTAATGATCAGCCGTTGGGTTTGTTCCTGTTCCTCGACTACTTGCCCGGTACGTTTTACCTTTCGCTTTTAAGTCTGGTGATGATNGTTATCTTCTTTGTCACCTCGGCTGACAGTGGCGCATTGGTGCTCAACATGATTGCATCGGGCGGTGTCGATGAGACGCCTGTATTTCAGCGCGTTCTGTGGACGGGCATCATTGCCGCAATCTCGGCTACGCTCCTCATTACTGGTGGTCTAGGCGCGTTGCAAACCGCAACGATTGCAAGTGCGCTTCCCTTCTCGCTGATCCTGCTGGGGGCCCTGTGGGGACTTCAGCGATCCCTGCAATCGGACCTGCAGACGAGTTTCGGCAAAGCATCAACGAGTTTTGACACCGATGCGGGTGTTGATTGGCAGTCTCGATTGGGTGCGCTTTTAACAACACCCTCGGACAACACCGTTGTTACGTTCCAGCGGGAAACCGTACTTCCTGCATTGTCAGCATTTGCTGCGGAGCTCAATAAAAACGGTGTCGCTGCAACGGTTACCGACCTCATTGGTACCGATGGNTCGATCGCGCTTACTGCGGGAGTCACAGAGGAATCTGGCTTCAGTTATTCAGTTAGGCTGGCGCCTCAGGGTGTGGACGCGTCTGCTGAAACGGGGGGAGATGAGGTTGTGCTTCCCGTNGAGGGNTCGACATCGGTCACGGAAGTGCACTTAGCCTCAGGCTCGGCTGGCTACTGCCTGTGGGGCCTCACTGAGGCCCAAGTTATTGCTGATGTGTTAGCTCAGTTTGAGCAACATCGCAGAACCTAGTCGATAATCGTGATCGCGGTAGCGGGCAGTTTTCTGCCCGTAGGATTCAAGTCGCGCATCGCTGGGATCATTTGATTAAGCCGCGCCTGTCTGTCGTTGGGTGCCGGGTGTGTGCTGAGAAATTCAGGCGGTCTATCGTCGCCTAGACTCGCCATTTTCTGCCATAGCGTAACGGCAGCCTCAGGATCGTATCCGGCAAGTGTCGCTAGTCGCATCCCGAGCTTGTCGGCCTCACGCTCTGCGACTCGGCTATTGGGTAGTTCAAGGGCTACTTGCGCCAGGACTTCCGCATTTTGTCCCGCACTGCGGCTGCCGTCGGTGGCCGCACTTACAGCGACCAAACCGAGTTGGATGGCCATGGCACGAGACATCCGCTCTGCCGTATGGTCCGCAAGTGCGTGAGAAATTTCGTGTCCCATAATCTGAGCAAATTCGGCGTCGGTAAGCTCAAGCTCGTCAAACAGTCCCGTATAAACAGCCATCTTTCCACCGGCCATACACCAGGCGTTAACGGTCTCCGCCTCATCTACAATCACGACGCTCCAGTCCCAGCCGGCTGATTTCGGAAAATTCTCGACAGCTGCCGTAACGACCCTGCCTGTAATGCGGCGAACTCGAGATTCCAGCAACCGGTCTTGGGATATCTCGCCTTCCTCGCGCAGCGTCTCGACCGCTTGTCGGTAGGCGCCGCGAGACTGCTGTATCGCCGACTCCGGGGAAACAATAAGAAATTGGCTTCTGCCGGTTGGGCTTGTGCTGCAACCCACGGTGAGACAAACCATTAGAGCGGATAAAACAGGGTGGATCCGGCGCATTGTCGGGGACTCCAAGGTTATCGAGTGATCAAGATGCAGCCCGCTCGGCAGTGCGTCAACCGGGTTCTGATTCAGCGCCTGCAACGACTCTAATGAGGCCTCGATAGACTCGTGTTGCATCAGCCTTGCCTTCGAGGATGCGTTGAATCTCACTACAAATGGGCACTTCGATGTTGTGGCGGTTAGCCAGTGAGACCACTGTCGGAGCGCTTTTTACGCCCTCGGCTACCATATTCATGCCGTCGGTTATCTCTTGTACCGATTTTCCTTGCGCCAGTTGCAGTCCCACATGTCGATTTCGGCTTTGAGGACTGGTGCAGGTGGCGATCATATCGCCCATGCCCGCGAGCCCTGCAAAGGTCTCCGCGCTACCGCCCAATGCAGTGCCCAATCTGGTGACCTCAGCGAGACCGCGTGTAATGAGTGCGGCTCGGGTATTGTCACCGGCGCCAAGACCGTCTCCCAGACCTACCGCAAGCGCAATGATATTTTTGAGGACGCCACCCAGCTCGCATCCAATCACGTCGTCGTTTCGATAGACACGAAACAGACCGACGTTGAGCACGGGCTGCAACCAGTCGGCCGAGGCATCATCAAGAGCAAGTACACTCGCTGCGGCTTTTCCTTCGAGTATCTCCCTAGCAAGATTGGGCCCCGTCAGCACTCCGACGGGGTGATCGGGACAGCACTCATTAATGACTTCGGTCATACGTTTCTGCGTCGTGGCCTCGAGACCCTTCGTCATACTGATGATGGGTGCGCCACTAGGAACCAAAGGCGCCACCTGTTCAAACACACTACGAAAGTTGTGCGAGGGAATTGCCATAAAAACTGCGTGGGCGTCGGTCACGGCCTCTGCGAGACTAGTCGTTGCAGACAAAAAGGGGTTGAGATTGAGACCTTCGAGGTACCGACTATGCGTATGCGAGCCATTAATCTCATCCACGACGTCTTGATCGCGCGCCCACAGCGTGACGTGAGCATTCCGACAAACCAGCGAAGCCAGTGTCGTGCCCCATGAGCCTCCGCCGATGACGGCGAGGCGGGTATCACTGTTTTTTGGTGAATTCAGCGCAATTTACCCCTGAGTGAGCACAAAACGACGCGCGAGGATGGCGGTTCAAGATCAAAACTTCAAGTTGAGGTGAATTTTCGCCGTGTTGCCCTGTAGACTCAAGCAGAAGCGAAACTGTTTTAAGAGACTCTGGGCGCTATGGAATACGGAATTGTCAGTCTGCTACCGACGGCGCTGGTCTTGGCGCTGGCAATAAAAACACGGCGGACACTTGAGTCCGTTATTGCAGGCGCTATTTTTGCCTTTCTCATCATGGACGGCATTGGCTTCGTAGAGAGCCTTGCTGAGGCTTCGCTGAAAGTGCTTCGTGATAAACAAATTGCGTGGATTATTTTGGTTTGTGCGCTTTACGGCGTTTTCATTGCGCTTCTTGTTCGAAGTGGCGGTGCGCAAGCGATCGGTAATTTGCTGCTTCGGTTGGTCAAATCAAAAAAGGGTAGTCTCCTGACGACTTGGGGTTTGGGGTGGGTCATCTTTCTTGATGATTATCTAAATTCACTGACCGTAGGTACAACGATGAAAGCGGTCACGGATCGATTTAAGACCTCGCGCGCAATGTTGGCGTATGTCGTTGACTCAACAGCTGCACCACTTTGCTTGTTGATACCTATATCTAGTTGGGGGGCTTATTTTGCGGGCCTTCTGGAACTTAATTCGGTAGCACCGGACGGTATGGGATTTGATCTCTTTGTCGAGTCAATTCCTTACATGTTGTACCCCATTATTGCAGTTTTTCTTGTCCCGCTGGTGATTTTGGGGGTCATTCCCAGATTGGGTGCCATGAAGACAGCAGAGGACTTGGCCGAGCAAACCGGTGATCTTGGCGCTACAGATGAAGCAATGGACGAGATAGAGACCGCACGGAGCGGACCGACTGCTTTTTTATTGCCCATTTTTGCACTTCTTTATTTCACTGTGCTCCCTAGTTTCGACCCTGCAACGTTGACCGTTTCGATGAATGAAGATCTTTTACGCGGTGTAATTGCTGGGATTTTATTCACGGTTGTCTACTACGTTTACCTGCGGCTAATGCCCATTTCCGAATTATTCGATACTTGCACCGATGGCATCAAAATCATGGTGCCCGTGCTCGCTATGTTGCTGGCTCTGTTTGTCTTTGTGGAAGCGAACGATCGGATTGGCCTTACCGAGTATGTCATTCAGGCAGTTAAGCCTTATATGAATGCCACCATGCTGCCGGTCATTGTGTTTATCACCATGTCAGCGGTGTCTTT
>NZIH01000030.1 GCA_002691565.1 Halieaceae bacterium | reverse complement strand
GAGCGCAAATCTAGTCCGGTGGAAATATAGAAAGGTGCTATTGCCGCAAGATCGATCAGACCGTAGAAGCTGAAGATATACTTGGTTGGTTTTTCTGCAACCCAAATCCTCAGTACATACTCGACGGTAAATATACTGATACAAGCAAGCTCGATAATCCTTAAAGTGTGTATTTGATCATTGTTGAGATAGGGAAGTGTCTCAAGCGCATAGGATGTGAGAGATAAAACGATCAACGATTGAATGACGGCATCATACGATCACCTCGCTTTTAGCAAGCCATTGCAGCGATAACACTTTGGGTTCTTCGAAACCTCTCCTACTTTAGTACTAATTTTGACAACTCAACCACGGCAAAGTTCTGTCGCAATTGTATCATTTACTGTTAGCACAAGCCGTCAAAAACTTGCTAAGTAACACTGTTGGAGTGTGTAAACGCCATAGCACTTCGCGGTCGAAAGACCTTTGGAATCAGTGAGGCTGGACCAGTCAAAAAACAACCAATATTGATCTGTGCATTACGAGCAGAAACGCCTGAAAACACTGATTATTTTCATTTTTTTATATCCTAATAAATAGCTTCTAGATGACCTGCTGACGCCGTTCTAACACCTCCACAGCGTGGCTGAGTTGCTCAATACTG
Organism: Halieaceae bacterium; assembly: GCA_002691565.1. Taxonomy (GTDB): domain Bacteria; phylum Pseudomonadota; class Gammaproteobacteria; order Pseudomonadales; family Halieaceae; genus Luminiphilus. The sequence goes on along the minus strand of NZIH01000030.1, from coordinate 9,131 downwards.
GAGCCGCCTGAATACACGTTATAGGTAATGTTGGGTTTCTCATGGCCTACTAGGTCAGCAGCAACTCCCTCTGGGATACCAGCCTGCTCCAGAGTGGTAACAACAAATTTACGTATTGAGTGGAAACACTTTGAGCGATCTTCACCATCGACCAGCACATGCTTCTTTACCCGCCCAAACCGCTTCCCGACAGCAGTACCTAGGTTTTTCATGTCTAGATGCTCCAAATCGACCAAACTCTGAAGTTTTTTGGAGATAGGTATCAGGCGATTAGCAGAAGCCGCTGTTTTAGCATCGCTTTTAACGCGGAAGCAGGCAATACCGTCAATCAACTCAATACTGTCAGTATTCAAAGCGCCTATTTCGGACAACCTCATGCCCGTGAACCGCGCTATGTCAATATAAGCGACCATTAGTTCGTCGCCTCTACTCTCAGCAGCAGTCCTTAACAAACATATTTCATCGTAAGACAGAGGCTCATATTGCTTAGATCTGGCCAGCGCCTTGGGGTAATGCAGCCCTCTGAAAGGGTTGGTAAGACTTTGACAAACGAGGTTTCTATATTGAAGCCACGATATGTACTCCGCCAAATAACCAGTGGCTTTCTGCATTGTTTTTAAGGCACGCCGAACAGAAAGGTCCTTGCTCTCTTCCTCTGTTAGCCATCTCTGTGCATTAAGCCGCGTGAGAGAAGGTAATGTAGGCATGAATATCGTCGCCTCTAGAATGTACCTCCGTGCCTCCGCTTGGGTGCCGGGCTTTGTGTAATGACTCTTTATGAAAGCACTCATGTAAGCAGGGAGTGGAATATCACTGCCCCACTCTATTGCTTCATAGAGCAAAGCTTTTGACGGCGGTAAATCCTCAAGCCACTCTAAATGACCCTGTGACGCTCCAGTTGCCGAAGGTTTACCGACGGAATCCTCATGAGCCTTCGTCAATATTTGCTTAGCAACAAAGGCTTCTCGATCTGATCTGGCAAGGTCAATATCGGATTGCCATTGCTCCAGTATCGGCACAGCCTTCATAACTGCCTCACGCTTATCGCGGGTTCCCATTGATTTAGCGAATCTAGTTCTACCCATTACAGGCCTTACGTCCTTTGGGACGCGTAATTCAGCCTGCCAAATTCCCGACTTCAAACAAGTTAAATTCATTGTGTACAACTCCATCTGTCAGCAGATTACACAGACGCGTTACACAGAGTCTTGATGACTAGCCAGTGTTTACATGGCTTTCAAGGGATGGGGTGGCTGATGGGTCTCGAACCCACTACCTCCGGAGCCACAATCCGGTGCTCTACCTGGTGAGCTACAGCCACCACTGATTGGGCGATTACCCAAGCTTCCCGACCGTGGCGATATGGCCGAAAAAGTGGTCGGGGAGGAGGGATTCGAACCCCCGACATCCTGCTCCCAAAGCAGGCGCGCTACCAGACTGCGCTACACCCCGAAAATGGCGTGATGTTCAACATCTCGCGGGCGGCGAGTCTACAAGGTTTGCGCCCACTGGGTCAATTGCAGAAAACGCCTTTCGCCGACATTTGAATTCTGAAAGAATGCGCCAAACTATAGAGGGGGATTTGTATGCCAGCCATGCTTCTGGATGGAAAATACGTTGCACAGTTAACCGAAGCCGATCTGACTGAGCGTGTTGCCTCGCTTAAAGCAAAGACCGGCAATCGAACACCTGTACTCGCCACCATTTTGGTGGGTGATGATCCTGCATCAGCGACCTACGTAAAAATGAAGGCTAATGCTTGCAAACGCATTGGCATGGAGTCGTTGGCAATTGAACTCCCCGCCTCCATCAAGACCAATGATTTGCTTCGAGAGATCGAGCAACTCAACGCGAACCCCGATGTCCACGGGATTCTGCTCCAGCACCCAGTACCCTCCCACATCGATGAGCGCGCTGCCTTCGATATGATTGCCCTCAAGAAGGACGTTGACGGAGTCACCTGCTTAGGTTTTGGTCGAATGAGCATGGGTGAAGTGGCCTACGGGTGCGCAACGCCACAGGGCATCATGAGGCTGCTCGAGCACTATGGGATTGAGCTCTCAGGTAAACACGCCGTTGTCATCGGAAGAAGCCCAATCCTTGGTAAGCCTATGGCCATGATGATGTTGCAGGCGAATGCAACAGTGACCATATGCCACTCTCGAACGCAGAATCTGGAGTCTCACATTCGACAGGCCGACGTCATCGTTGGCGCTGTCGGGCGACCCGAATTCATTCGAGCTGACTGGATTAAAGATGGCGCGGTGGTGGTTGATGCGGGGTATCACCCCGGCGGGGTCGGCGATATTGAACTTGGGCCACTGGTTGATCGGGTTGCGGCTTACACCCCCGTGCCCGGTGGAGTTGGCCCCATGACCATCAACACGCTGATAATGCAGACCGTTGAGTCCGGAGAAAAAGCGCTAGCGTAACCGAACTCCAACGGGAGGGACACGACTTGCTCTCAGAGATTGAGTTCAGGACAGTCACCGCGAACGGCATCAACTTGCGACTTGCAATGCAAGGCAGCGGTCCATTGGTTGTTCTCTGTCATGGCTGGCCAGAGAGTTGGTATAGCTGGCGTCATCAAATTCCGGCTATCGCAAGCGCGGGTTACACCGCCGTGGCTTACGATGTGCGGGGCTACGGTGAATCAGATAAACCCCGTACGGTAGAGGCCTATACCCTGAAAGAGCTCGCCGCCGATGTCATCGGCATTAGCGATGCTCTGGGTTTTGATCGCTGTATCACAATAGGTCATGACTGGGGTGGGCCCATTGCACTAACAACAGCCCTGCTCTATCCGGATCGCGTCTGTGCCACTGGTTCGCTCTCGGTCCCCCACTTGACGCGACCACCACTGCCAACACTCGATTTGTGGCGCGAACTGTACAAAGATCGTTTTTTCTACCAGCTGTACTTTCTCAACGAGGGAATTGCTGAGGCCGAGTTTGAAGCTGACTTAGCCGAATCCCTGTTCCTCGTATACACCGCCATCGATGCTCGGGGCATGATTCATCAGCGTACAAATGCGGAAGGCGGATTCATCGGTATAAAACCACCTGACGCACAGTTGCTGGACGGTATGACACGCTTTGACAGCTTCCCGGATTGGTTTTCGCAAGATGACTTGGACTACCTCGTCTCGCAGTTTGAGCTGAGTGGGAAACGAGGGCCCTACAACCGCTACCGAGCGCAAAATTTAGACTGGCACGAACTTGCTCATTTGGATGGTGCCACAATCCAACAACCCGCATTCTTCATCACCGGTGAATTAGATCCCGTCAGTAGCTTTGTGCCGCTAAGCACCTCGTTTATCGATCACGTGCGAAAGAACTATGACAATCTGCTGATGACACGAGAGCTACCGAATGTCGGTCACTGGACCGCAGAAGAAGCACCTGAAGCGGTGAATGAAGCCATATTGGCATTCCTAAAACAGGTTCATCACTCGTAGTCGAATTCGAGCTTACCCACGCCGCCAGGTAGCACCTGACGCGCTATCCTCTATGATGATACCCTCCGCATTGAGCTCATCCCGAATTGCGTCGGCTCGCGAGAAGTCTCTTTCGGCTTTTGCCTCGGCACGGTCGATAAGCATTTGATCGATAACCTCCGCAGCTAAACCATCGCCGTCGGCATCCGATTTTGACAACCACTCGACAGGATCTTCGGACAGAACCCCCAATACGGCGCCACCTGCGAGTAACGCCGCCTTTGCCTCGCCTTTTTCACTCTCTGACGCTTTGTTGAGCGCTTTTGCCAGCTGGTGAAGCTCGGCAATCGCCGCAGGCGTATTCAAATCATCAAGAAGCGCACCAAAAACAGGTGAAAGATGTGCTTCTGACGCCTCTACTGAAGCGTCACCCGCATTACGCAAAGCGAGATAAAAGCCATCTAAGGTGGATTGTGCGTTATCGAGAAGCTCTTTTGAAAAGTTGAGTGGCGAGCGATAGTGCGCCGACAGAAGCGCGAACCGAAGGGTTTCACCCGAGTACTGATCGAGTAATTCACGCACGGTTCTTACGTTGCCTAACGATTTGGACATCTTTTCACCATCCATATCGACATAGGCGTTGTGCATCCAGGTGCCGACAAAGCTACCGTCGTATCCACAGCAACTCTGTGCTCGCTCNTTTTCGTGGTGCGGGAAGATCAGATCCCTACCACCACCGTGNATATCAATGTTGTCGCCCAGGTGCTGGTGGATCATGGCCGAGCACTCGAGGTGCCACCCTGGACGACCGTACCCGTAATCACTGTCCCAGCCTGGATCATTGCCAATGGATGGTTTCCATAACACGAAGTCCCCGGGATGCTGNTTATAAGAAGCTACCTCTACGCGCGCACCTGCCAGCATGTCTTCGAGATTACGGCCACTCAATGCGCCATAGTCTTCCNTCGATGTAACGTCAAAAAGTACGTGTCCCTCAGACACGTAAGCGTGTCCGCGTTCGATCAGTCGAGCGGTAAGATCCAACATCTCCCCGACATGCGCCGTCGCCNGAGGCTCGATTGAGGGATCGAGATTGTTCAGTGCCGCCATATCTTGGCGAAACTTATCAGTGAATTCCTGAGTGAGCGTCATGATATCGGTGTCACGCTCGCGCGCTGCCACAATAATCTTGTCGTCTATATCCGTGATATTGCGGGCNTAAGTCACCTTGGGATACAGCGCTTGTAACACCCGAAATAAGGTATCGAAGACCACGACCGGCCGCGCGTTTCCAATGTGAACGAGGTTGTAAACGGTGGGACCGCAGACGTACATCCGGACATGCTCAGGATCGATGGGTTTGAAGGCGGATTTTCCTCCGCCAGCGCTGTTAGTGAGGAGTAGTTCAGTCATTACCAGCCCATGTATCACGCAGTCCTATCACTCTGTTAAACACGAGATTCTCGCTCGTATGGTCAAATCGATCAGCCACAAAGTAGCCTTCGCGTTCAAATTGGAACCGAGCCTCAGGGTCCGCCGAAGCGAGGGATGCTTCGACAATCGCTTGGCCGACAACAAGGGATGCCGGATTAATAACATCGTCCATGTTGTCTACCTTTGACGGGTCTTCCACAGCGAACAGACGATCGTAACTTCTAATTTCTGCCGGAATACCTGTCGCAGCGTCGACCCAATGAATGACGCCCTTAGCCTTCACGCCGTCATCCGGATCTTCGCCCAAGGTCTGAGGCACTATCGATGCGTACACCGCGGTTACTGCGCCATCAGCGTCGACGTCGCATCGCTCTGCTTCGATNACATAACTGCCGCGCAAACGGACCCGCTTCCCTAAAACCAGCCGTTTGAATTTCTTATTGGCCTCTTGCCGGAAATCATCTTTGTCAATCCAGATCTCGGATCCGAACTGAACCTCGCGCTTACCCTGGGTGTCATCCGCCGGGTGATTCGACACCATTAACACCTCGGACGCTTCTAGGTTGGTGATCTGGAGCTTGAGTGGATCCAATACAGCCATAGCACGTGGCGCGGTCACGTTGAGATCATTGCGAACAGCGCTCTCGAGCATAGCAACGTCGACTACGCCGTCAGAACGCGATGTACCCACCTCCTCGCAAAAATGCCGCAACGCCGCAGGTGTATAGCCGCGCCGACGCATACCGGCAATGGTTGGCATCCGCGGGTCGTCCCAGCCGCTGACGACACCGGAATCGACGAGAAGCTTCAACTTTCGCTTACTGGTGACCGTATAGTTGACATTCAAGCGGGCAAATTCATATTGCCGCGGTCTGGAGGGCACCGGCAGCTTATCAATAAACCAGTCATACAGCGGTTTATGNTCCTCAAACTCAAGGGTGCAAATCGAATGCGAAATACCTTCAATCGCATCTTCCTGTCCATGCGCATAGTCATAGGTGGGATAGATAACCCACTCATCACCCGTTTGGTGATGCGGGACTCGGCGGATGCGGTAAAGCGTTGGATCCCGTAAGTTGATGTTCGGAGATGCCATATCAATCTTAGCCCGAAGCACCCGAGATCCATCCTCAAACTCCCCTGCTTTCATCGCCGCGAANAGGGCATGATTCTCGGCGATCGACCGATCCCTGTACGGGCTATTTTTACCCGGTGATGTCAGTGTGCCTCGATAGTCACGTGCCTCATCAGCGCTCAAGTCACAAACGTAGGCCTTGCCTTCATCGATTAGATGAAGTGCCCACTCATAAAACTGCTGGAAGTACCTTGACGCGTAACGGACCTCACCGTCCCACTGGTAACCAAGCCATTTCACATCCGCCTGAATGGCATCGATAAAGACCTGGCTCTCCTTTTCAGGATTGGTGTCGTCAAAACGAAGGTGACAAACGCCACCATATTGCTCGGCAAGTCCAAAATTAACCGTAATCGACTTGGCGTGTCCGATATGTAAGAAACCGTTGGGCTCGGGTGGAAACCGAGTGACTACTCGATCCACAACCCCAGCGTCCAGATCACTCTGAATTTGAGTCCGAAGAAAGTTACTGCGAGGTTCTGTGTCCATGCGACGCCCTTGATGTGTGGGCGCGAGTTTACCAAGCGAAACCGGCCACGTCAGTTTCCAACAACGGTGACAGGCTGGTAGTAATTTACTCGAATGCACATGGCTGACCTTGTATCATGCGCNCTTTCCCAAAAAAGGNAGTANCAACCATGNCGATGACTCGCGTATTAATGAAAACGCTTCTNGGAGATATGACGNTGGANCTGGATGCNGATAAAGCGCCAGCCACNGTTGCAAATTTCGTCGAGTATGCTCANANCGGGCACTACGACGGCACNATCTTCCATCGAGTGATCAACAANTTTATGNTGCAAGGCGGNGGTTTTGNTACCGNCATGNNNCAGAAAGANACTAANGCGCCCATNCAAAATGAAGCNAANAACGGCTTGAAGAACGACCGCGGTACCATCGCNATGGCGCGCACAATGGACCCNCACTCTGCGACNGCGCAGTTNTTNATCAATGTNTCGGACAATGACTTNNTGAACTTCTCAGGTGAGAACATGCAGGGCTGGGGCTATGCCGTATTTGGTCGCGTGGTTGAGGGCGAGGACGTGCTCGACAAGATCCGCGTTGTCCCTACAGGCAGTCAGGCAGGTCACCAAGACGTGCCTAATGACCCTATCGTCATCGAATCTGTCACGGTGCTGTCAGACTAACCATGACGCAATCCCTGTTCATCAGCGACCTCCATCTAAGCGAGGACACGCCACACATCGAACAAGGGCTGGTAACATTCCTGGAACAAGAAGGCGATATCGATCGCCTTTTTTTACTGGGTGACATTTTCGAAGCATGGATTGGAGATGATGATGACAGCCCNCTGGCACTGCGTTTCGCCGACGCCATGAAGCGGGTTGCGGACGCTGGCACTCAAATCTACTTCACCCGCGGCAATCGAGACTTCCTCATTGGTCAGATCTATCTGAATCAATTCGGTGCGAAGCTGCTAGGCGACTCGGAATGTATGGAGGTTGCTGGTGAATCCACCCTCCTCATGCACGGCGACCTACTCTGCTCCGATGACGTCGATTATTTGGCCTTCCGTGTCATCGCCCACAACCCGGAGTGGCAGGCGGAAATGTTGAGCAAATCACTCGAGGAACGAAGAGCACTAGCAAAACAACTCCGCACGATGAGCAAAGAGGCGGCTAGTAACAAGGCTGAGGACATCATGGATGTGAACGACGATACCGTTCGCTCCATAATGGCCGAGCACGATGTCAAACGATTGATTCACGGTCACACTCACAGACCATATCGACACCCAATGCNAAGCGCCGAGCGAATCGTGTTAGGCGATTGGAATAGGACGGGCTGGTGTTTACGTGAACGTGGGAGGTCGCTGGAGCTACGCGAGTTCTCGCTTTAACTCTCTATTTTTAGACTATCGGCACGCCGCTGTGAAAGCGTATCTCGGTATCGTCACTCTCGATGAGCTCCTTTTCCACCGAGCGGAATAAGGCTAGACGCTCCTCCACAACGCTTGCATCCTCTAGTCCTTTAGCCAGACTGATGTAGTCCGCAAAATGGCGCGACTCGCTTTTCAGTAGCGACGTGTAAAAATCTCGCAGCGTGTCATCGACATGCGGTGCTAACGCCGCAAACCGTTCACAAGAGCGGGCTTCAATAAGTGCCCCAACGATAAGCGTGTCCACTAANTTGTATGGGTCTTTTTTGCGCACCTTTTCCCGTAGTGCTTGAGCATACCGAGAAGCTGTTAAGGACTCGTAAGCAATACCTCGTTGCGTCATCAGCTTTAGCACTTGCTCAAAATGTCGCAGCTCCTCTCGGGCTAGCCGCGACATTTTGTTGAGAAGCGGTGTGTTGTCCGTGTAACGATGCATAAGCGACATTGCAGTTGCGGCTGCTTTCTTCTCACAGTTCGCATGGTCAATCATCAATACTGGCAACGACTTTACTGCAGCAGATAACCAGGCATCGGGCGTCCGGCACGGCAGAAAATCAAAAACGGGAGTCAAATCAACGGTCGACGGCATGGCTTAGCGTTGCGCTTCCTCGAAGAGATCGGGTGTCGCGAGATAACGGTCGTAATGGGCTGTCGACAACACCCAAAANTCCTCNTCAATTTTATCACGGAGCTCAATGAGACTNAGGTCGGCCCANGATGGATGAATTTGAAACCCGTANTTACTGGGNTCACTNATCTGNCTCGCACCCGCCTTAAGCAGCTGAAACAGCCAACAATATTCATCGTGCTCATCGTTGTATCTCACCAGCTGCGTATCAAGCTGCCACTTCAGCAACTCACGATCGGTGACCGTGCATTTGTGGGCGCAAGCCTGCGACAAAAATGTCGACAGTCGCTGATCAACGAATCGTTTTTCGTCCTGAGTGTAGCCGTTCCAGCGAATAACCTCGTGGCTAAACCGCTTGCAACCCCGGCACACGCTATCACCAATACCTGTCGAGCAGACGCCAATACACGGTGTCTTGATTGGCTTTAGGTTCGTTTGTGGTGGGTTACCCGTCGACATGAAGCGAGAGTCTAGGATAAACATCGCATGAATGCACAGAATTGATCGAATCGCTGTCGGCAGACCTGGTCACAAGCTATAATTTGCGCGCCGAAGAGCAAGGCGCCCTACCACAGTGAGCGCCCTCACAAATTCTGGG